>CBFGYX010000029.1:0-12191 GCA_965653075.1 uncultured bacterium | reverse complement strand
TCGGGCAAGACCACTTTTTGTGGGAAGCTCGCCGCGTATTTCAAGCGGCAGGGGCGGTCGCCCATTCTTGCCGCCGCTGATGTGTACCGTCCGGCCGCCGTCGACCAGCTCAAGAAGTTGGCGTCGACGATCAAAGTTCCGGTGTATGCGATCGAGGAAGACGGTGCACCGGTTCAGGACGCTGTGCGTGTGGCACGTGAAGCCGTCTCTGAAGCGCGCCGTACCGCTCGGGACATTCTGATCATCGATACCGCGGGTCGGCTTCACGTCGACGAGCGGATGATGACGGAGGTGGCGGACATCAAGGACGCCGTCAATCCCGACGAGATTCTGTTCGTCGTCGATTCAATGACGGGGCAGGATGCGGTTAACACGGCCCGGGAGTTTAACGAGCGCCTCGATTTCGACGGCGTCGTGCTCACCAAGCTCGACGGAGACACGCGCGGTGGCGCGGCGCTCTCAATCCGCTCGGTCGTCGAGAAGCCGATCAAGTTTGCCTCAACCGGAGAGAAGCTCGATGCTCTGACAGAGTTTTTTCCGGACAGGATGGCGCAGCGTATCCTCGGTATGGGAGACGTCGTGTCTTTCGTCGAGAAGGCGCAGGAGCAGTTTGACGAGAAGCAGGCAGAGAATCTTCGGCGGAAGATCCGTTCACAAGATTTCGACCTGGCCGATTTTTACGAGCAGCTTCAGAAGATCAAGAAGATGGGCTCGCTTCGGGATCTGATGGGCATGATCCCGGGCATTGGTCGGCAGATTAAAGACCTCGACGTCGACGACGATGCGTTCCGGCACATCGAAGCGCTGATTATGTCGATGACGCCGGAGGAGAGACGTAATCCGGAGCTCATCAACGGGAGCCGCCGCCGGCGGATTGCAGCCGGCGCCGGTGTGGAAGTACGCGATGTGAACCAGCTACTGAAGCAGTTCCGCGAGATGAAGAAGATGATGAAGACGATGTCGAAGCTGATGGGCAAAGGCCGCTCGGTCGACCTGCAGTCGATGCTGGGCGGACGTATATAATGCCGCATTCAACATAGTTTGACGAACAACAGACGGACTGGGGAGTAGGGCGCACGATTCGGAAACGGTCAAAACCCGCGCCGGTCCGGTAGATCACCTGCAAACAATCAACAGCAAGAGTACAAAACGTGGCAGTTAAACTCCGATTGCGCCGCATGGGGCGGAAAAAGCTCCCCGTCTGGGCCGTTATCGCCGCCGACAGCCGTAGCCCGCGCGACGGCCGATTTATTGAAGATCTGGGGCGTTACTTTCCTCTGGAGCAGCCGGCCCGGGTCGAGCTGAACGCCGAACGCATCATGCACTGGCTCGAACAAGGCGCCCAGCCTTCCGATACCGTGCGGGATCTGCTGCGGAAGGATGGCCTGATGCTGGCTCTGCACCTGAAGCGGAAAGGAAAGCCTGAGGACGAGATCGCGTCAGCCGTCGAAAGCTATCGCGCAGACCGTGCCGCCAAAGCGTCGTCCAAGGCGACGGTTACCGCGGATGACCGCCGGCGCCAGGCGCTGGAGGAAGAAGCCAAGCGCGTCAAGAAGGAAGAAGAAGAGCGCGCCAAGCAGAAAGCACAGGAAGAGCAGGAAGCTCGCGAAGCCGCCGAGCGCGCCAAGCTCGAAGCTGCTGAGAAGCGTGCGGAAGCCGCTGAGGCCGCTCGTGTTGAGCAGGAGGCCGCGAATAAGGCAACGGCCGAAGAGGACGCAGAAACCGCTAAGCCGGCGGATGGTGGCGAGGAGGCACCGGCAAACGAACCCGCTCCGGCTAAGGAGTCCGGCGAAGAGTCGGCGACCGAAGAGGCCGCGGAAGAAGAGAAGAAAGAAGACAGCGAATGATCGCCTGTCTGAACAACTGTTCTTTGAATAAATGACGGGTGCTATTCGCGACGATCTCGTGCTGATGGGCTTCGTGGGTAAGCCACACGGCGTTCGCGGAAGCATCAGAATCGTACCCGAAACCGATGACCCCAATCGGTTTCTCGACCTCGATCGCCTCTTTATCGAGGTGGGACGTAAGGTCGAGGAGCGCGAGGTCGTTGGCGTCAAGATGCACACGACGTCGAAAGGTTTGACGCCGGTTGTCGATCTGGACGGCGTTTCCGATCGACCGGCGGCCGACGCCTTGCGAGGCTATCGCGTTTTCGCTCACGAAGATGATCTTCCGCTCGGCGACGACGAGTATTTTCTCGACGATCTTATCGGGCTCGAAGTACGGGATGAAGAAGGAGGGATCGTGGGAGAGGTGACCGATGTGATGCCGCTACCTGCAGGACCTGTGATGGTGGTTCACCGGGAGGGAAATCCTGATGCGATGATTCCGGCCATACCGGAGTTCGTCGTTCAGGTAGAAGACGATTACGTGGTCGTTCGCCTCATCGAGGGTTTGCTCGACTAACGGCCAGGCTCATGAGGATTGACATCATCACGGCGCTTCCGGATCTCGTGCGTGAGCCGCTTCGGCACAGCATCATTCACCGGGCTCAGTCGAAGGGTCTGGTCGAGATCAACGTCCACGATCTAAGGGACCACACGCGGGATAAGCATCGCCAGGTCGACGACTATCCGTATGGTGGCGGCGCCGGCATGGTGCTTAAGCCAGAGCCGTTCTTCCGCTGCATCGACGCAATCCAGGTAGAAGCGCATGCCGCGGAATCGGCTATCGACGAGGTGATCTTCATGACGCCGGACGGCGATGTGTTCGATCAATCGCTCGCAAATGAGCTGTCATTGAGCCGCCATCTCGTTGTGATCGCGGGTCATTACAAAGGCATCGATCAGCGTGTTCGAGATGAGTTGGTCACGCGCGAGATTTCGGTGGGTGATTACGTGCTGAGTGGGGGGGAGCTTCCCGCACTTACCGTGACAGACGCCATCGTGCGGCTGATTCCCGGCGTCCTGGGCGATGCCGAATCGGCACTGACCGACTCCTTCATGGATGGCTTCCTGGATGCACCCGTTTATACTCGTCCCGCCACGTATCGGGGCATGAGCGTACCCGAGGTTCTACTTTCGGGAGACCATGCGCTCGTTGATGCCTGGCGTGACGAACAACGATACACAAAAACTAAGGAACGACGCCCCGACCTTCTGGCAGGAGACGGCAGCCGTTCATAGCACGGTACCTCTGGGCACAGCCGAATGTACCGGACGAATCAGTAATCGGGCGTGTGCCCGGTGAACTATGACAATCACACATTCACGTTTAAACGAAAGAGGTGCGCCATGGCTACCGATCTAATGCAACTGGTTGAGGCGACTCAGGTCCGAGATGATATCCCTGAGTTCGCCCCCGGAGACACGGTGAACGTCCACGTGCGCGTGGTCGAAGGCGACAAAGAGCGTATCCAGCAGTTCCAGGGCGTCGTGCTCGGTATCCGCGGTTCAGGCGCCAACCGTACATTTACCGTTCGTAAGGTGTCGAACAACATCGGCGTCGAGCGTATTTTCCCGATCTATTCGCCGAAACTCGCGAAGATCGAACGGCTCCGTCAGGGACGCGTGCGCCGGGCCAAGCTCTTCTACCTGCGCAGCCGCCGCGGTAAGTCGGCACGCATCAAAGAGAAGATGTACGACACCGGCCGGAAAGGCTGATAGCGATCGATCTTTGCCCCGGCTTTGTCGGGTAAAACCGCCTGCGGATTCCGGGGGCGGTTTTTTCGTCACTATGAGATAAGTCGATGCATATCACCATCTGGGATCATCCCGCCGCACGATTTCTGCTTTCGGGGCTGTCATCATCGCCCTATGCGTCGACCGTGACGGTCGAAGAGACGGCTCGGACGGAGACGCTGAACACGCTCGTCACCGGCGAGACGGACGTCGCACTCATTACGACGCTCGAGGCGCTTCAGAACCACGACATGGTTGATGTGCTGCCTGCCGTCGCACTCTCCGCCTGGAAGTATCCATTTGCCAAGCTGCATCTTAAGGATGGACTCTCGACTGCGCCGGCAGAGGTTACCTTCGACGCCGCATTCGAGCAGGAGGCCGTCGTCGCTCGGATGGTGTTGAAAGAGCACTACCGAATGACGCCCGTGTTCGAGGCTTCAGATCCAGATGTACAATCTGAAAATCGTGTCGAAGTCGGCACCGATGTTGAGCCAGGTGGGCAGAATGTTTTGGATCTCGGCCAGGAGTGGTTCGAGCTTTCCGGATATCCGATGTTGTGGGGCGTGTTTGCCACACTGAAAGGAAATGCTGAGGAGGACGTTATCGACACGATGCGGGGCATCGTGGCCACCTCCGAGGCGCAACGAGGTCTGTTTCTGCGGACGAACGAGCAGACGCCCGAGATGCACGACTTTATCTCAAATCAGCTTCGTCTGCGGTTTGACGATCTGGCCATCGCCGGATTGACTGAATTCCGCCAGTACCTGTTCTTTTACGGGCTATTGGAAGACATGACCGAATTACCCGTCGTGTTCGTATCGGACCCTGATGATGACGAAGACTCAGACGACGACAGCGACGATCAACTTCAGGTGTGATACCTGTAGACGGTATGAGTGAAGGCATAAAGATCATCACGAACAACCGAAAGGCACGTCACGACTTCCACATCGACGACCGGTTGGAAGCTGGTATCGTGCTGACGGGTAGCGAGGTGAAGTCGCTCCGCGTAGGGCGCGTCAACATGTCGGAAGCATTCGTGCGCATCCAGGACGGCGAGGCGTACCTCCTCAATTGCCACATTTCGCCCTACGACCAGGGCGGCTACGCTAATCATGATCCGCTGCGTCGGCGTAAGCTGCTGATGCATCGGCGGGAGTTGATGAAGTGGCAGAAGGCTGTTGAGCAAAAAGGCTTCACCATCGTGCCGCTGCGGATGTATTTTCGGAACTCCTATGCGAAGGTCGAAGTCGGCCTTGCGCGCGGAAAGAAACTGTACGACAAGCGCGCCGATATCGCAGAGCAGGAGTCGAAACGCCGCGTGCAGCGCATCATGAGTGAGCGCAATCTGTAGTCCATCCCCACCTATATACCGTATGTCATCCTTTCCTCCCGTCGAGGTCCAGCTCGAACAAATTCGGCGCGGCATCGACGAAATTCTGCCTGAAGAAGCGCTCGTCGCCAAGCTGAAGAAATCGCGCGAGACCGGCAAACCGCTTAACATCAAGCTGGGGTGTGACCCCAGCCGCCCCGACCTCCACCTGGGCCACGCGGTCGTTCTGCGCAAGCTGCGTCAGTTTCAGGACCTCGGGCATCAGGCGGTGCTCATCATCGGCGATTTCACGGGGATGATCGGCGACCCCTCCGGACGGTCGAAGACGAGACCTCCGCTCACGCTCGAGGAGACGCGGAAGAATGGTCAGACGTATTTCGAGCAGGCATCCAAAATCCTCGATCCCGAAAAAACGCTGATCGTCTATAACTCGGAGTGGCTCGACTCGATGAGTTTCCGGGATGTGATCCAGCTCGCGGGCAAGTACACCGTTGCGCGGATGCTCGAGCGCGACGACTTCGAGACGCGGTTCCGCGCCGGTGAGCCAATCGGCGTCCACGAATTCCTTTACCCGCTCGCACAGGCGCACGATTCAATCGCCGTGGAGTCCGATGTCGAGCTCGGCGGTACCGACCAGCGGTTTAACTTGCTTGTTGGTCGTTCCATTCAGCAAGCGAACGGGATGGAGGGGCAGGTGTGCCTGCTGATGCCGATCCTCGAAGGCACCGATGGTGTCGAGAAGATGTCGAAGTCGCTCGACAACTATATCGGCATCTCGGAAGCACCGGAGCAGATGTATGGGAAGACGCTCTCGATCCCCGATAATCTGATCTATCGGTACTTCGAGCTCGCAACGGATATCGAAACCGCACGCCTGCCGGAGATTAGCCGGTTTGCGAAGTCGGATCCTCGCAATGCCAAGCACGAGCTGGCGTTCACAATCGTCGCGATGTACCACGGAGAAGAAGCAGCGACGAAAGCCCGGCAGCATTTTGAGAAGACGATCATCCAGGGCGGGATTCCGGACGAGATACCGGAGTTCAAGCCGGAGCCCGAGGACGACGGCACCATCGGTATCCTGACGCTCCTTACGCAGTCGGGTATGACGAAATCGAATAGCGAAGCCCGGCGGCTTGTAACGCAGAATGCCGTGTCGATCGATGGGGAAAAGTCAACGGACCCGATGCTTCAGGTCGACCTGTCGGACGCAAAGAGCTTCGTCATCCAGGTGGGCAAACGCCGCTTCGTGCGGATTGTCAGCTGAGCTTCCGCCTTGCACTGATGAACGCTACTCAACCGCCTCGCAGCGTGAGTCCGTTGTCGTCGGCGCGAGACGCCGAGGCGATCTCAAGTTCTGCAAGAAAAGGATAGAGCTGCTCAGCCGAGACGGACTCCAGGGTCCGGCCCTCTACCAGAATTGACACGGAATGATGCTCCGCTTCGTCGAGGATTACGTGGCTGAGGGTCGAGAACTCGCTGAAAAGGTGTGGGATTTCGATTGAGCACGGTGGTGGCCCTGAAATAAGCAGGCTCTCGCCCGCCCACTCGATTTGCGAGACCTTGTCCCAGGGGATGACCGTTTTCTTACGGGAATAGTCGTAGGCGACAATTCCATCATCTGAAATTCGGAGGCACCACGCGAGACGTCGGAGCCGGCGAAAGCGGATGCCGCACCATGCGACGGTGAGGAGCCATCCCCCCACGATGAAGAACATGCCGGCGACGATCGGCAACGGACCGGCGAAGGTGGCGGCAGCAGCCGAAATCGTGAGGACCAGCGCGCCGAGGATGACCGCGCCCAGCACACTCACCTTCCGGCGGGTGTTAAGCTGCACGTGCTCGTTGTCGAAGACCTCGTACCAGCAAGACATGGCGATCCGGGGTTTGTCTCGTCTCCGCTCACATCAATGTAGACGCCTTTCCGGTGCACACAAATGCTCGGCCGTAAAATAAATGACAAAGGCCCGACGAGCGTGCCGTGCGTGGTGCCGCACTTTTCGTGGCTATCGCGGACCTGCAGGAGAGCCTGCACTCGACGATTCGATAAGGCCGCACATTGCGAATGGCAAAGGCTGCTGATACCTTCATGGACCCACGAACGAGAGCAGGTACTCGTGGTATGATATCGTTGGACAACTCGTCTCACGGCGTACGATTCGACTGATTGTTCGGACATGACCGAGAAGCTGGAAAAGAAGGGGCAGACGCCGCTCATGCGGCAATACTACAAGATCAAGGGCAGGCATCCGAATGCCGTCCTGCTCTTTCGGATGGGCGACTTCTACGAGACGTTCGATGACGACGCCCGCACGATCAGCCGCATCCTTGGGATCACGCTCACGCGGCGTTCGAACGGCCAGGCGAAGGACGTCCCGCTCGCGGGCTTCCCATACCACGCGCTCGACAACTATTTGCCGAAGCTCGTCCGATCCGGGCTTCGCGTGGCCATCTGTGAGCAACTCGAAGATCCGAAGTATGCCCGCAAGATCGTCAAGCGGGATGTCGTCGAGGTGGTCACACCCGGCGTCACCTTGCACGACGAACTGCTCGATCCGCGCCGCTCTAATTTTCTGGCGGCCGTGCATTTTGGTGCAGGTAAGTCGGACGATGAGCCTGTAGGACTTGCGTTCATCGACGCTTCTACGGGCGATTTTTCGTTATGCGAGGTGCCGCTGGGTCGCCTCGAAGAACACCTCCTTACGATATCCCCGGCTGAGGTGCTCGTCGATCGCCGTCGGCGCGACGAACTGAACCGCCTCCGCGATCGAAGCTTCGTCGTGACGCCGCGCGAGGATTGGGTTTTCGGGTATGATTTCGCGTACGAGACCTTATTACGTCACTTCAAGACGCACTCGTTGAAGGGTTTTGGCGTCGACGAACTCCGAATGGGTATCGTTGCCGCCGGCGCAGCGCTCAATTATCTGGATGAATCGCAGAAAGGGCGCGTTCCACATATCCGCAGGATCGTTCGACATCAAGTCGGCGACTTCATGGCACTCGATCCACAGACGAAGCGCAACCTTGAGTTGATCGCGTCGATGCGAGATGGCGGGCAGGACGGCACGCTCATCGACATCATGGACGAGACCCACTCGCCGATGGGCGCGCGCCTGCTGCGTCAATGGCTTGTGAGGCCCCTTCGCAAGCTCGACCAGATCAAGCAGCGTCAGTCGGCCGTCGAGGCGCTTCTTCGAAATACCCGCTTGCGGGAATCCCTTCGCGAAGAACTTGCACAAGTGGGCGATCTCGAGCGTCTCTCGACGAAAGTCTGCGTAGGCCGAGCCACGCCGCGCGACTTATTAAACATCCGCCTAACACTCGAGCGGATCCCCGCTATCAAGAAGCATCTGGCCGATGAAGTCGGGCAGACCACGCTCGACGTGATTGGGAGCCGGCTCCAGTTGTGCAAGGACGTCGCTGAACGAATCGCTCGGGCCATCTCTGACGATCCGCCGTCCACCATGGGCGATGGCGGGTTGATTCGAGAAGGTTATAACGATACGCTCGACGAACTGAGGGCGCTGGCACGGTCGGGCAAAGATTGGGTCGCTAAGATGCAGGCGCAGGAGATCGAGCGCACCGGCATCCCATCGCTTAAAGTGGGCTTCAACAAAGTCTTTGGGTACTATCTGGAGGTCACCAATACCCATAAAGACAAAGTGCCCGAGCAGTATATCCGCAAGCAGACGCTGGTCAACTCAGAGCGGTACATCACGCCGGAGCTGAAGGAGTATGAGGAGCGGATTTTGTCGGCGGAAGAGAAAATCGCGGGCCTCGAAGCGGAGCTTTTCAACGAACTCCGGATGGCCGTTGCGGAGCATGCCGAGGTGTTGCAGCACAACGCACACGCGTTGGCCACGCTTGATTGCCTGGCCTCGCTCGCGGAAGTCGCCGTGCGGCATGACTACGTCAAGCCTGAGCTCACCGGTGGACGTGAGCTGTTGATCGAGGAAGGCCGGCACCCCGTTGTTGAACGAACCCTGCCTCCCGGTGAGCCATTCATTCCAAACTCAGTCGAACTCGACCCCGAAGATGATCAGATACTGATCATTACCGGGCCGAACATGGCAGGCAAGAGTGTCGTGCTTCGCCAGACGGGCCTCATCGTGCTGCTCGCTCAGGTCGGCTCTTTCGTACCTGCAACCAAGGCGCGGATAGGCATCGTCGATCGGATTTTCACCCGCGTAGGGGCGTCCGACAACCTCGCTGCGGGTGAGAGTACGTTTCTCGTGGAGATGAACGAGACGGCGAACATCCTGAACAATGCCACGCCCGCGTCGCTGATTTTGCTGGATGAAGTCGGCCGCGGAACGAGCACGTTCGATGGATTGTCGATCGCCTGGGCGCTGGTGGAGTACCTGCATGAGCAGCCGTCAAATGCGGCGCGAACGCTCTTTGCGACGCATTACCACGAGTTGAACGAATTGGAAGAGCGCTTCCCGAGGATCCGTAATGCGCGGGTTCAAGTGCAGGAGCATGACGGCAAGGTGATTTTCCTGCGCAAGCTCATTCCCGGCGGAGCCGATCACTCGTACGGAATAGAAGTGGCGCGGATGGCGGGCCTGCCGTTCCCGATTATCGAGCGCGCACGGCAGGTGCTCGGCCATCTCGAGAGCCAGCGGCTGGCGGTGTCGACGCCCGTCGAGACGTCGTCAGACGGCGCGCCAACCCGCGCCGACCAGGTGACAACGATGCCGGAGCTCGATGAAGAAGGCCAGCGTCAGATGTCGTTATTCATGCAGCCCGCCGACCCCGTGCTCGAGGAACTCCGGGAACGAATCGATAACTTGGACCCGAATCGGCTCTCGCCCATCGAGGCGCTGCTGATGCTTACCGAACTGAAAGAGCTACTGAGGGACTGACGTGATCGGCTCATTCATAGGCGCCGCGCCTATTTACGATGGCAGCAACTTCATTGCCGACTCGGCGGATGTCATCGGCGACGTTACGCTGGCCAAAAATGCCAGCATCTGGTTTAACGCCACCGTCCGGGGCGACGTCAACTGGATTCGTATCGGTGAAGGATCCAACGTGCAGGACAATGCTATCGTGCATGTGACACACGGCACTGCGCCGACGCTCATCGGGAAGCATGTCACGATCGGCCATAGCGCCGTTGTGCATGGATGCACGATCGAAGACGGCGCGCTCATCGGGATCGGGGCCGTGGTGCTGGATCACGCCGTAATCGGCGAAGGCTCGCTCATCGGCGCGCGGTCACTCGTGACCTCTCGCACGAAGATCCCGCCGCGGTCGCTCGTGATGGGCTCACCGGCGAAAGTCGTGCGAGAATTGACGGACGACGAAGTTGCAGAGGTGAGACAATTCGCGCTGAACTACGTCCGCTATCGCGCGATTTATCTGGGTGAAGAGACTCCGGACGCAAATCCGTTCTACGATCGCTCCGCCTATCCCGAAATTCACTGACGTCCGTGCAAAAAGGCGCGACCTGGTTCATCACCAATCCCAATGCCGGTCAAGCCGAACTGCGCGACCGGCTCCACGCTAATGTTCAATTCGATGCTCATGTGGTCGAGGCATCGGGTGAATCGGACTGCAGGGAGAAGACAAGAGAGGCAATCGAGGCCGGCGCCGTGCGAATCGTCCCTGTCGGGGGTGACGGTACGATCAATGAGGTCGTCAACGCCATGTTGTCGTCGGGCCGTGATATCGAGCTGGGGATCGTACCTGTCGGCACGGGCAACGACCTCGCCCGTACGCTCGACATCCCGCTCGAGCTCGACGGTGCCGTCGCCGTGCTGGAAGAGGGAAGAGTAGCACGGATAGATGCATTTTCGCTCGAGAGTCAAGGCCGGCTCGTCTACGGCGTCAATGTTTCGGCAGGCGGTTTCTCGGGCCAGGTCGACAATAATATGTCGAGCGAGTTGAAGAGTACGTGGGGATCCCTGGCTTATATCTTCGGCGCGGCGGCAAGCCTGCCAGACATGGAAAACTACCGGTTGAAGCTGCAATGGGATGAGGGGCCGCAGGAAGAGGTCGACGCGCTGAACATCATCATCGCGAACGGGCGCACGGTGGGCGGCGGGCGGAGAGTGGCTCCGATGGCGAATCCGTCGGATGGTCTGCTCGACGTGATCATCGTGGAGCGCGGCAGCGTACCGCGTATCGCCGAGGTGGCCGCGCGATTGATGGCGGGAAACTGGACCGAGAGCGAGCTGGTGTCTCATCGCCGCGTAAAATCGCTCCGCGTAGAGTCCGAGCCGCCAATGTGGTTCAACGTGGACGGCGATCTCGTCACCGATCGCAGCGTGTACTTCAAGGTGCTGCCCTCGGTACTCACCGTCGTGGTCGGACCGGGTTATTCGCCCGTGCCGGACGTCGAGCCTTCCGCATGACGCCGATCTTTCCAGGTGATGTCGGGCGCCACGGCGAGTGACAACGGAAGCGCGAGAACGTATGCATATAGCAGCAACTCGTACAACGGAAGCGTCGCGACCGACTTCCAGCGGTCCTCCGGCCGTGAAGCCGCCGCGATGACGATCCCGTCGGTGGCGACCTTAGCGATGAAGAGCGGAATCAGCGCTGTTCCTGCCGTGAGGATAAGCAGCAGCGGCAGTGCATGAGCGGCAAGGACGGCCGCGTAGAACGCAAATGCAGCAGGAGATGCGGCCAGCGCACCGCGTGCCCAACGGCGACGCTGCTTGAAAAAGGCTGTCAGCGATTCGACCGGCAGCGTGATGTTATGGAGGGAGGGATGTGCGTCGAGCGCGATCCCTCCGATGCCGGCCAGACGACGCGACAACGCGTAATCCTCCGTCACACTTGGAGGAATCGACGGATAGCCCCCGACGTCTTCATAGGCTGATCTTCGGATTGCCATGTTGTTGCCCATGGCCGTCAGCGTGAAGCCGGCGGCCGACATTCCTGCGGCCACGCCTTTAAGAAGCGCCCAGTCCGCTGTCTGCAGTCGCGCCCACAGCCCGCGGCCATTGACATGCGTGATTCCGGCAAGCATAACCAGGGACGATGACGCTGCAAGCTTTGATGCCATCGAACGCGCCCAGCCTACGGGCGGCCGGCAGTCGGCATCGGTGAAGAGAACGATCTCGCCCATCGCACGATTCATGCCGGTGTGGAGTGCAGCCGACTTCCCGGGCGGGTGTCCGGGCAAGCGCTCCACATGAAGAAGCTGAAAACGCTCGTCGGTCATGCACTCTCGGACAAGAGCCGCCGTGGCATCGGTCGACTCATCATCCACAATCAGAAACTCGATCCGA
>CBFGYX010000028.1:0-12244 GCA_965653075.1 uncultured bacterium | reverse complement strand
CACAGCAGCTCGGCGAGATACTGTTTGAGAAGCTGAAGCTGCCCGTGGTGTCGAAAACGTCGAAAGGAGCGGCGTCGACAAAGGAATCGGTACTCCAACAGCTTGCCACCGAGCACGAATTGCCGGCGCTTATTCTGGACTGGCGCCAGATATCGAAACTCAAGGGCACCTATGTCGACAGTCTCGGTGCGCTCGTCCATCCCGAGACCGAGCGGGTGCATACGAGCTTCAACCAGACGGTGGCCGCCACAGGAAGGCTTTCTTCGTCGAACCCGAACCTGCAGAACATCCCCGTTAGAACGGAGAAGGGGAGGGAGATCCGCAAAGCGTTCGTCCCGCGGAAGGGATGGAAGCTCCTGGCGGCCGACTACGTCCAGATTGAGCTCCGCATTCTTGCGGCGATGAGTGAGGATGAGGCGCTGCGCGAGGCGTTCGAGACGGGGCAAGACATCCATGCCTCGGCGGCATCTCGCATCTTTGGGATCCCGATGGAGGCGGTGAACCGCGAGCAGCGCAGCAAGGCGAAGGAGGTCAACTACGGCATCCCGTACGGAATTTCAGCGTGGGGACTCTCGCAGCGGCTGCGGATTCCAACCGGAGAAGCCAACGAACTCATTGAGCAGTATCAGAAATCGTATCCCAAGGTGTCACGCTACCTGGCTGAGCAGGTGGAGTCGGCACGGGAAAAGGGGTACGTGGAGACGATGCTCGGCCGGCGGCGCTACGTGCCGGAGATCCGCTCGCGCAACCGCACGGTGAGGTCATTCGCCGAACGCGTGGCCGTGAACATGCCGATCCAGGGCTCCCAGGCCGACATGATCAAGATCGCGATGATCCGCATCCAGCGGCGCCTGGTTGACGATAACTTCGAGTCGAAGATGCTGCTGCAGGTCCATGACGAGCTCGTCTTCGAAGCGCCGGAGCATGAGCTGGACCAGCTGCGCGCGATGGTTGAGGACGAGATGGTCAACGCATTGCCGCTCACGGTGCCGATCGAGGTCGACATCAACGTGGGCGACAACTGGCTGGATGCCCACTGACAGGGCAGGTACGCACGGCACACTGAATTTGAACGATACATATATCCGCTTTGAAGATCGCATCGGCCGTACTGAATGAGTTCACGACCGTCGGTGAGTCCGGCGGGATCACCGAGTATCGGCTCAACGCGAACGGCTTGCGCGTGCTCGTGATGCCGCTGCCGGGGCCGCCGGTCTCCGCTTTCATGGTGACATACCACGTGGGCAGCCGCAATGAGGTAGGCGGCTTGACCGGCGCCACGCACTTCCTCGAACACCTCATGTTCAAGGGGACAGCGCGGTTCAATTCGAAGGACGGCACCTCTGTGTTCAACGTGTTGCAGCGCGTGGGTGCGCGCGTCAACGCGACGACGTGGCTCGACCGCACGAATTATTACGAGCTCCTGGGCGACGAACATCTACCGCTTGCCGTGGAGATCGAAGCGGATCGTATGCGCAACGCGCTGATTGATGAGGACGACGTCGAGAGCGAGCGTACGGTGATATTGAACGAAATGGATCGAGGTGAGAACAGCCCGAACATGCTGCTGTACCGCAACCTCTGGTCGACAGCGTTCCAGGCGCACCCGTACGGGCACCCTACCATCGGCTGGCGCAGTGACGTCGAGAATGTGACCGCCGATGGACTGCGGCACTTTTACGACGCCTACTACTGGCCGAAGAACGCCACCATATCCGTCATCGGCAGCACCCCGCCGGAGCGTGCACTCTCACTCGTGCAGGAGCACTTCGGATCGATACCGGCCGGGCCTGATCATATCGACCAACAGGTTACCGCTGAGCCGCCGCAACAGGGCGAACGCCGGGTATTAGTCGAACAGGCGGGGCAGCTCGGCTCGGTCATGATCGCGCATAAGTCTCCCGATGCACTTCATGCAGACATCGACGCGCTCAATGTGCTCGACACGATCCTGTCGTCGGGCAAGGGCAGCCGATTATATCGACGTCTCACCGATAACGGGCTGACGGCCGGCGTCGGCGCCACAACTTCACGGCACCGCGATCCCGGTCTCGTCCTCGCCCTCGCTTTTCTCGCACCGGATGCGACACACGAGCAAGTCGAGAAGGAGATCCTCGATGAGTTGCAGCAGATCGCCGAGGACGGCGTGACGGACGGCGAAGTAACACGGGCCAAACGTCAGCTCCGTGCCCAGACCGCTTTTGGACGCGACGGAGCGTTCGCCATCGCCGCCCAACTGAACGAGATGATTGCGGTGGGCAACTGGCGGCTCTACACGGAATTCCTCGATCGTATCGAGCGGGTCACGGCTGAGGATGTACAGCACGTGGCCGGCAAGTATCTTCGCGCACGTACACGAACCGTCGGCTGGTACGTGCCGACCTCTTCCTGATCCGCCTTGATCGCACCCAAGACGTGGCCCATTCGGCGTCAGTTGTAGAGAGCAGATCCGTTCCATCCGCGGATCTCCTCCGGCTTTACCGCGCGCTCTATCTGCCGCGCGCAGCAGAGGAGAAGATGCTCCGGCTCATCCGACAAGGGCGAATTTCCAAGTGGTTCAGCGGCTACGGACAAGAAGCCATCGCCGTGGGCTGCGCGTGGGCGCTGCGCGATGACGACTACGTGCTGCCGATGCATCGTAATCTGGGCGTGTTTACCACGCGCGGCGTTGATCTGCCGCGGCTTTTCTGCCAGGTGATGGGCCGCGACGGCGGTTTCACCAACGGCCGCGACCGCACGTTTCACTTTGGCCTTCCCGAGAAGCGCATCGTCGGAATGATCTCGCAGCTTGCGGCGATGCTTCCTGTAGCATGCGGTCTGGGCCTCGCCTCGCAGTTGCGCCGTGAGGATTTTGCAGCGCTGGCTTTTGTAGGGGAGGGATCGACGCGCGAGGGCGATTTTCACGAAGCGGTCAACCTGGCGTCTGCATGGAAGCTGCCCGTGGTCTTTGTCGTGGAGAACAACGGATATGGCCTGTCTACGCCTACGCGCGAGGCCGTGCCCGTCGACGATATCGCCGATGCAGCCGCAGGCTACGGGATGCCCGGCATCGCGGTCGACGGGAATGACGTGCTGGCCGTCATCGGGGCGGTGAGCAGGGCACTCGAGCACGCGCGCAAGGGCGCAGGGCCAACACTGATCGAGGCCAAGACCTTTCGCGTCCGCGGCCATGAGGAGGCGTCCGGTACATGGTACGTACCGGACGATCTGATCGACGAATGGACGGCCAGGGATCCCATCACCCGGTTCGAGCAGCATCTCGTTGAGAACGGCATTGCGGTTGAGGCAGAGCTGCAGTCGATCCGAAAAGAATGTGCTGCCGAGATCGAGGCCGCCGTCGACTATGCGCTAAGCCGGCCCGAGCCAACGAGTGACGCCTCGACCGAACTCGGCGACGTGTTCGCGCCGGCGACTCCCGTTACCGTTTCAGCCCCGGGACGAAAACGATCCATCCGTTTTATCGATGCCGTCGCCGAGGCCATGCATCAAGCGCTCGAATCAGACGAACGCGTGCTCATCATGGGGCAGGACATCGCCGAGTACGGGGGCGTCTTCAAGGCGACGCAAGGACTGGTCGAGAAATTTGGGAAGGAGCGCATCCGCAACACGCCGATTATCGAAAGCGGAGCCGTCGGCGCCGCGCTTGGACTTGCGCTTGGAGGATTCAAGCCGGTGCTCGAAATCCAGTACGCGGATTTTATCGCGTGCGGATTCAATCAGATCGTGAACAACCTCGCAACCACCCATTACCGATGGGGTGCGCCCGTCAATGTCACCATTCGCGCGCCTTTCGGTGGCGGGCTTGGTGCCGGTCCGTTTCATTCGCAATCGATGGAAGCCTGGTTCACCCACGTGCCGGGACTGAAAGTCGTTGTGCCTTCCACTCCAGCCGATGCGAAGCAGTTGCTGCTCGCCTCGATCGACGATCCGAACCCGGTGCTCTTCTTTGAGCACAAGCTGCTCTATCGCTCGCTCCGCGGCGATGTCGACGAAGCGCCTGTCCGTGGTGAACTCGGCCGCGGCTGCATCGCGCGCAAAGGCCGCGACCTCACCATCGTGACGTACGGCGCCGGCGTAGTATGGGCCGAAGAAGAGGCTGTCGCGTTTGCTTCCCAGGGTATCGAGATCGAAATCGTTGATCTTCGAACGCTCGCACCGCTCGACCTGGAGACGGTCCTGGCGTCCGTCAAGAAAACAAGCCGCCTTATCGTTCTGCACGAGGCGCCGCTGAGTGGCGGCTTTGGCGGCGAGCTTACATCCCGCATCACCGAAGAGGCGTTCGATTATCTCGATGCCCCGCCTTTGCGGGTGGCATCGCTCGATACGCCCGTGCCTGCCGCGCACAATCTTGAGCGCGAGGTCTACTCCGCCCGTTCCCGCCTGCACGATGCGGTCCGGCGGACGTTGAGCTACTGAGAACTCGAACTACTGCCCAAAACACTCCGCCGTCCAGAGCGTAAGCCCGGCGCATTTCCCATTCATAAACCTGAGCTTTCATGCCCACCACTGTGATGCCCGAAGCCGGCACTGCTGCACCGGATTTCTCCGGTAAGACGCAGGACGGTTCGACCGTTACGTTGTCTGATCACCGCGGTAAGAAGGTTGCGCTCTACTTCTATCCCAAAGATGACACGCCGGGTTGCACCAAACAGGCCTGCAGCCTGCGCGACGATTATAGCCGCCTTCAAGACGCCGGCATCGTGGTGATCGGTGTCTCGGCCGACGATGTCGAGTCTCACCAGGCATTCGCGGAGAAATACAGCCTGCCGTTTCCGCTCATCGCCGATACCGAGAAAGAGATCCTCGGCAAGTACGGCGTGTGGGGCGAACGCAATCTCTACGGCAAGAAGTTCATGGGCATCAAGCGCACAACGTTCCTGATCGACGAGGAGGGTAAGATCGTGCAGGTGATCAAACGGCCGAAGACCGACGCCCACGCCGAGGAAGTCATGAGCAAGTTCGGACTTTAAGGCGAGCCGCCTTACTGCCCTGAGACACGTGCAATGGGGAGCGGCGGGCCGCCGTCGGGGCCGATAAGCCGGATCACCGTGGCAGAGCTTACGCGCGACGGCAGACTGAAGCTCAGCCGATCGGTGATCATGGCGCGGCACGGATCCTCATTCGCATTGTGCGTCAGCCAGACATCGGCGGTGTCGCGACGCACACGGTGGGCGAGGTCGAAGTCGTGATTGCGGCAGCCGCCTCCGTACTGCACCATCACGATCAACGAATCATTTCTGACGATCGGTGGATCATCCGGCATGGAGGGATGCGGCCCCGTCACAATTTCAAATGCATCGCCGAATTCTCCACTGTCGGCATCGCCGGGCGACGACGAACCGTTGCACGCCGACAGAACTGCGGCGAGGATCAGGAAGAGCGTCGCGAATCGCATGTTGAAATGAGTAAAATGGATCGGGGCACGGCATAATTCGGGGCCGCCGTCGTACGTTACGTTGATGCCGTCGATCCCACATCCTCACACAATGTTGCACAACGAATACGAGGCCGTCATCGGGCTGGAGGTCCACTGCCAGCTACTCACGAACAGCAAAGCCTTCAGTCCGGAGAGCGCCGCATTCGGCGCCGAAGCAAACATCAACGTCGACCCGGTCAGCCTTGGGCATCCCGGCACGCTGCCCGTTTTGAGCGATGCCGTGCTCGATCACGCCATCCGCGTTGGCCTGGCTACGAACTGCAAGATCACGCCGCATTCGATCTTCGCACGGAAGCAGTATTTCTACCCGGATCTGCCCAAGGGTTACCAGATTTCCCAGTACGACACGCCGATCTGCTACGGCGGGCATGTGGATGTTGAGGTAGAAGATGAGAGCGGTGAGCGGAGGGTCAGGCGAATCGGCCTCACCCGCATCCACATCGAGGAAGACGCAGGCAAGTCGGTGCACGACCAGGATCCAGTGGCTACGCTGCTAGATTTCAATCGCTCGGGTGTGGCGCTCATCGAGATCGTTTCCGAACCGGATATCCGCTCGCCCCGCGAGGCCGCGCTATTCCTTCAGAAGATCCGCCAGACGGTGCGCTACCTCGAGGCGTGCGACGGTAACATGGAGGAAGGCTCGCTCCGCTGCGATGCCAACGTCTCGATTCGCAAAGTCGGCGAGACGGCGCTCGGCACGAAGACCGAAGTCAAGAACATGAACTCGTTTCGCCACGTCGAGCGGGCGCTTGAGTTCGAGATCGAACGACAAATCCGCCTGGTGGAGGCGGGAGGAGAGGTCGTCCAGGAGACGCGTCTCTGGGACGCCAATAAGGTCGAGACGCGGTCGATGCGTACGAAGGAGGAGGAGCACGATTATCGCTACTTCCCGGATCCAGATCTCGTACCCGTCGTGGTGGACGAAGATCGGATCGCGGAGCTGCGGCAGTCGCTGCCCGAGATGCCGGAGTCGCGGCGCCGCCGATATATCGACGAGTTCAAGCTACCGGAGTATGATGCAGGCGTGCTGACCGAGGAACGGCGTGTGGCCGAGCTGTTCGAGGAAACCGTCTCCGCCTTGTCGGACCAGGGGTCGGAGACGGCGGACAAAGAGGAGATCAAGGCCGTCTCAAACCTCGTCATGACCGACGTCCTGCGCACGCTGAAAGAACGCGACCTCGACGCAGCCGATTTCCCCATCGAGCCCGAGCGCCTCGCCGCGTTGATCCGGATGCGGCTCAATGGCGACATAAGCTCGACCGGCGCTCAGCAGCTTTTCGAAGCCATGCTGGATCGACCAAACGGCGCCCAGGACCTGGCGCGTGAGCTGAATCTGCTGCAGGTCAGCGACGACTCGGCGCTGCTGCCGATTGTCGAAGCCGTCGTTGCGGCAAATCAGCCTCAAGTGGCACAGTACCGAAGTGGCAAGACGAGCATCATTGGCTTTTTCATTGGCCAGGTGATGCGCTCGTTCGACGGTTCTCCGGACCCCCAGCGCGTCCGCGAGCTACTCGTTCAATATCTCGACGGCGGCGCTTGACCGTCTGCACATCCATCCATCATCAATCATTATGACGCTAATGAGCTCCGCTCGCCGCGGATCCTTGCTGCTAATCTTCGCGCTGCTATGTACGGTGGCCGCGTGCCGCTCGCAAGCGCAGGGGACGGACACGTCTGTGCGTGGGCACCTCGCCGGCGTGGTCACCGTCAGTGCCGAGATCGACGCCACCGATAATTTCGAAGGATTCGAGATCATTGTGGGGAATGAAGGCCTCGACGGAATCGATACCCTGGCATTCGCCGTGACCGACCGATCGGGCCGATTTGAGACGGACGTGTCGGCGCCTATGCGCGGACTCTACCCGGTCATCATCGCGCGCGAGGGGCAGATTCTGCACATCGATCAGTACATCATTGCAGATGGAGACTCGGCCACGTTCGCTGTCGAACTGCCGACATCCAACCGCCCGATCCGTTTTCGATCACATGAGAATGCGGCATGGCTGGCGTTCCAGAATACGCAGGCGCTGCACAACAGCAGTCTCGTCGAACTTCTGCAGGAAGGCGCGGTCGATGAAGAGCGAATCGAGCGGCAGGTCAATCAGGTGAGCCAGATTCTCTGGAGCCTGGAAGAGAACTTCCCGGGAACGGTCGGTGCCGACCTCGCCGTGGCCGAGGCGATCATCGTGCTGGAGGGCTGGAACGACTCGCTCCTGGTCGCGCAGGCAAAGAATATCGACGAGACCAATCCGCGTTACATCGACATCATCCGTGCGGCACGTCGCTCCGAAGCGCGGCTTAACGGACAGTCCGCTGCGCTTGATCTGCTGCTTGCCTATCAGCTCCGCACAAACGACCGCGACCTGCACGCCGCCATCCAGTCAGAGGTGGTCGTGGCGCACATGGACAGCCTCGACGCCCGTAACGCCCGCCTCGCCGCGCGGAATATGCAGCAGTCATATCCGAACACACCCTGGTCGGATTGGGCAGGCACCGTCTTGTACGAGATCGACAACCTGATGCCGGGGAGCCCCGCCCCCGAGTTGTCCCTCACGACGTTGGACGGCGAATCAATTTCCCTCGCCGACTTCCGCGGGAAGTTTGTGCTACTCGAGTTTTATGCGCCGGCATCGGAGGACTACCTGCGGCAGCTCCCGGTGCGTAACGCGATCAGTTCGGCCTATGAAGACGACCTCGAGATCGTCTCGATCTCCCTTCAGTCAGACCCTGCCATACTCGAGGCGTTCTTCGAAGACCGAGATGTGCCGGGCCACCACGTTGCACTCGAAGAGGGCGCGGATGCGCCGGTGGTGCAATCGTATAGCATCGCCGTGCTGCCCACGCGCTATCTGATTGATCGGGAGGGAGCCATCGTCGGGCGCTATCCCGGCGAGGCCGTTTATGCGATCCAACAAGAGATGATGTCACTTCTTGGGGATAGCGCTGTCGCTCCGTGACGCGTTTACGACTGATTAAGAAAAAGAGGTTTGTATCATGCTGATTGCCGGAAACTGGAAGATGAATACCGACATCGCATCGGCGGTGTCGCTTGCTGAGGGTGTTGCTCGGGAGGTGGGATCTGTGGATACCGTCGACGTAGCCGTATGCCCGCCGTTCATCAGTATCGACGCGGTGTCCGTAGCGCTGCGCGGCACGAACGTCCGCCTGGGCGCCCAAAACATGCATGAGGCCGCCGACGGCGCCTATACCGGCGAGATATCGGCCGGCATGCTGACGTCCGCCGGATGCCGATACGTCATACTGGGGCACTCTGAGCGGCGTCAGTATTTTGGTGAGACGGATGAAGGTGTGAACGCGAAAACGCGCGTGGCGCTCGAGAACAACCTCGTGCCAATCGTGTGCGTGGGGGAGACGCTGGAAGAGCGCCGCGCCGGCCGGGAGCGCGAAGTAGTAGAAACCCAGGTTCGCAACGCGCTCAAAGACATTGATCTCAGCAGCGGATCGGATCTCGTCGTTGCGTACGAGCCCGTTTGGGCAATCGGCACGGGTGAGACAGCTACGCCTGATCAGGCCCAGGAGGTGCACGCCATCATCCGGCGCCTCTTGGAGGAGCTCTATGGGGGCACCGCGAAGGACATCGCCATCCTTTACGGCGGCAGCATGAAGCCGGCCAATGCAGCCGAGCTGCTGGGTCAGGCGGATGTCGACGGCGGCCTTATCGGCGGAGCAAGCCTGAATGCGGATGACTTCGCCGCCATCGTGCGCGCCGCGGTCGATGCCGCTCCGGCGACCTGAGTACCGGCGCTACAAAATGTGTGTATAAATAACCGGCGCGGAGATCTTGGTCTACCGCGCCGGTATTGTTTTATGACGGATGACGATCCGTCAGTCGGCAGCCGCCGTGGTTGACTCCGCAGGCTTCGCTTCAGACGTAGACTCCGATCCTGCCCCCGACTTTGCTGCGTCGCCTCCGTTGTTACGGACGTAGTCGGTCAGGTAAAACCCGCTTCCCTTAAAAATCAGCCCCGTATTGGCGCTTATCACGCGCTTGACGTCCTGTCCGGTGGTAGGGCAAACCGTGAGGGCGTCTTCGGTAATCCGCTGCTGAATCTCGAACGTGGTGCCGTCTTCGCGGCGGTAAACATAGGTAGGCATACCCGATCTGCTATAAACATCAAGTGAGACAATCCGGCAGAACCTATCTCTGCGGCAATCGGATGGGCTCATCATCAAACAGTGTACCAGTTGAGATTTACCGCACAGCGCGCGGATGCCTGAAACGGATGCGCACGGCTATTTACGTGATGTAGACGTCTCCAGAGTCTGCACGCCGCATTCTCGGCCGTTGTCCGCCGTGCGCGTTATACTTAACTCGGCTCCGATCTCACGACTTCCTCTCGTTCATGCTGCCATTTACCCGCCCACGCACACCGATCGTTTACGGCGCGCTGGCCGTCGTATTACTCGTCGTCCTGCTTGTGCTGCCGGGACGCCTCGTCCAGTTGCTATGGTTCGACGCGCTCGGCTATGCGCAGATTTTCTGGCGAACGTTGGGGCTGCAGGCCGTCCTCTTCGCAGGTGGCTTTCTGCTCGCCGCATTATACATCGGCGCGAATTTCCGGTATGTCTATAAGCACCACGAGAGCCTACGCTGGCGCGGTAGTTTCAGCGGTGGGCCGAAGCTCCCGGATGAGATCGCCGTCGTGCTCACGCCGGAGCGGCTGCGCAACATCTCGATCGCCGCGACGATTTTTGTGGCGTTCTTTTTCGGCGCGCACTTTGGCGGACGCTTCGAGCAATTTCTACGGTTTGTCTACGGCACACCCACGGGCGTGGTCGACCCCATCTTCGGCCGCGACATCTCGTTTTACCTGCTGACGCTGCCGTACCTGGATATCCTGCAGAGCGCCGTGATGACGCTCCCGGTCGTTTCGATCATGCTGTTGATCGGTGCGCTCGTGTGGATGGGGGCCATTGGTGTTGAGAAAGGAAAGCTGATCGCACCTCGACCGGTCATACGTCAGTTATCGGTCAACCTTGTCGTCCTGATCCTTGCGTGGGGTGCGGGCTACTTCCTCCGTCGGTATGAACTGCTGTACCGGTCGGAAGGCACGGTACACGGCATCGGCTATATCGAGCACAATATCGTCATCCCTGCACTCTGGGCGATGGTAATTGCGTCTATCGTGCTTGCCGGGCTCCTGCTGTTCAACTTGCGGAAAGCGCGTCCCGGACTTCTGGGGATCGGCGTCGTGGGCTACATCGGGGTATTGATTCTGGGATTGATGGTGATCCCGGCGGTGGTGCAGCGCTTTAGCGTCGAGCCGAATGAGCTCCAGCTCGAGGCGCCGTATCTGGAGAATAACATCCGGTTCACGCGGATGGCGTACGGCATCGACAACGTGGTCCGGCGTGAGTATTCGCCTGACATGAACCTCACGTACGATGACATCCTCGACAACGAAGTCACCGTGCGCAACATTAGGTTGTGGGATCCGCGGCTGCTCATTCAGACCTTCCGGCAGATCCAGGAAATTCGTACGTACTACCAGTTTTACGAGGTCGACGTCGACCGTTACATGATCGACGGCGAGATGCGGCAGGTAATGCTCGCCGCGCGTGAGCTCTCACAGCAGCTCCCGGACCGCGCCGATACATGGATCAACCGGCACATGCAGTACACGCATGGGTACGGCATCACCATGAACGAAGTCGCGGAGGTCGGCCCCGAAGGCACGCCGCTCCTCCTCATGCGCGACCTCCCGCTCGTGTCTGAGATTGATCTGGAGGTCGGCAACCCGGCCATCTACTACGGTGAGCACACGCCTACGTACCGCATCGTCAATACCGACGTACCCGAGCTGGCGTACCCCGCCGGCGACGAGAACGTTTACACGCATTACGACGGCCGAGGCGGCGTCCAGCTTAGCTCATTCTGGCGGAAGCTGCTCTTTACCATTTATCTGGGCGACACGAACGTCATCCTGTCGGACCTCATCCACGACGAGAGCCGGATCCAGTTTTGGAACCGCACGCGCGACCGCGTCCGCCGCATCGCGCCGTTCCTGCGCCTCGACGATGATCCGTACCTGGTGGTCACCGCCGACGGCTTAAAGTGGATTCAGGATGCCTACACCGTCGCGCGGACCTATCCGTATTCAGAACCCGACAATCGGGCCCGGCTGAACTATATCCGCAACTCGGTGAAAGTGGTCACCGACGCATACCACGGGACGGTCGATTTTTATGTGTTTGATGAGGACGATCCCATCATCAACGCATATCGCAGTTTTTATCCCGATCTCTTCCGCGACCAGTCTGAATTGCCCGAGGTGTTATCCCGGCACCTTCGGTATCCGCAGGACATGTTCGACATCCAGGTGTCGAAGTACACGCGGTATCACATGACGACGCCGCAAGTCTTCTATAACAATGAAGACTTGTGGACACGGCCGCGGGAGCATTATGGAGGTCGCGAGCAGGCGATGCAGCCTTACTACCTGCTCACGCGCCTGCCGGATGAGGAAGAACTCGACTATCTGTTGATGACGCCGCTTACGCCCGAGGCTCGTGATAATATGATCTCGTGGGTGGCCGCGCGTAGTGAGCCTGGGCGCTATGGAGAACTGGTTGTGTTCCAGCTACCGAAGGACAGGCTGATCTACGGTCCGGCGCAGGTGGAATCACGAATCGACCAGGATACTGAGATCTCGCAGCAGCTTGCACTGTGGGATCAGCGGGGCTCGCGTGTGATCCGAGGCAATCTGATGGTTATCCCCATCGAGACATCGTTCATTTACGTGGAGCCGGTATTCCTGATCGCGGATGCGACGGAGATCCCGCAGC
>CBFGYX010000027.1:0-12249 GCA_965653075.1 uncultured bacterium | reverse complement strand
ATCCCTGAACGAGCTCGGGATTATCCAGAAATGCCTCGACGTTCGCGAGCTCTTCGGGCTTGAAGCGCTGCCAGAGTCCGTCGACGTCGCGGAACGTGGGCACGCCGCTCTCCGCGCTGATACCCGCCCCCGTGAGGACGGCCACCCGGCGCGCTCGCGACAATCGGTCGAGCAAACGATCCGAGAACATCATGCCGGCACCTCGACGTGTTCAGTTTCCGACCTGATGGCCTGCGCTTCCAATTCAGAAAGCCAGGTTGCGGCCTCGTCGAGGCTTGTTCTGAGCATCGGCCCCGACGCGTCGACGCGCGCAAACTTGATGCGATCAACGAGATCGAGCAGACGCGATGCGTCGACGGTCGACTTGTCGAGCATGGAGGAGATGGATGGATGATGGAGGATTTCGCGCGATGTCATTTCGTGAGCCGAAACGCTGAATCGCCGCGTGATATATGTTCGAATGATGTCGGTCAGTTCGATAGCGAAGCCATGCCGTAGTTCCGGCGTCGACGGGATCTCAGTTCCGAGTTGCTTTAGCCGTAGGCGGGCCTCGTCGATGGGCTCGGGCCGCGGGTCGTCGGCAGCCGGCTCTTCGCCGCGCCGCCGCGCACGGCGCCTTAGCCAGAACACAACCGCAGCCACCAGTAATGCGAGGGCGATCACGCCCCAGATCCACCGGCGGTCGGGGATGTCGACGATAGGCGCAAGGTCACGCGGTGGATCGCCTTCCTGCCACGTTGCAGCCACCGGAACCTGAACCTGTGCGAGCAAGACTTCGGACGTATCGCGCGAGCCGATTAAGAGTAGGCGTTCACCCGCGATCGACGCCGTGTCGAGGGCAAACGTCATCGCTTCAAATACGATACTGTCTCGGATCTGCATATAG
Source organism: uncultured bacterium (assembly GCA_965653075.1). GTDB lineage: Bacteria > Bacteroidota > Rhodothermia > Rhodothermales > CAZKDQ01 > CAZRTY01. The sequence goes on along the minus strand of CBFGYX010000027.1, from coordinate 11,363 downwards.
TCGACCGACACGACGGAACGGTCGATGAGTCGGTTGAGCTCGAAATCGCCCAGCATGGCGGGCTCACCTCCCGCCGGACGAGGAATGTCGAGGTCGAACTCGGCCGGGTACTCGGCGACAATGCTGAGCTCGATCGGCTGTCCCACGCGGATCGTGTCATCCGGCAGGACGACGCGCGCACGCTGTGCCGAAACGCCGGCCGGCGCGCCGAAGCCTGCAATCAAGGCGATAATCAGCAGAAGGCGCGGGCTCATGCGCGGCTGTGATTTCGTCGGCGAAACAACCGCACCAGCGGATCGACATAGTTTTCGTCGGCACGAATCCGCACATGGTCCACTGCCAACCGGGCCATGATTCCGTCGACGCGTTCCCGGCGCATGTGGGCCGATCGTGCCAGCGATTCACGGACGTCGGCACTACGCAAGTCGATCACGGCCTCCTGCCCCGATTCGGCATCCTGCAAACGCACGAGCCCGGCCTCCGGTAACGCTTCTTCCCGTCGATCGAACAGTTCGATGGCAACCAGATCATGCTTTTGCGAAGCCACCCTCAGCGAGCGCTCGAAATCCTCATCCAAAAAATCGCTCAAGACGATGACGACGGCGCGCTGCTTGAGCACGCGCATGGTGTGATGAAGGGCAGCGTTGATGTCTGTCCCGCGCGATTTTGGTTCGAACGCAAACAAATCATGGATGAGCCTCAGCACATGCTTCCGGCCTTTCTTCGGCGGCACGAACAATTCGACGATATCCGAAAACAGCAGCAGCCCAACCTTGTCATTGTTCTGGACGGCGCTGAAGGCGAGCACGGCACTAATTTCTGCCGCTGCTTCCCGCTTGAAACGAGTGGCCGAGCCAAAAGACTCGGAGGCCGAGACATCCACAGCCAGCAGCACGGTCTGCTCGCGCTCCTCCTCGAACACCTTTACATACGTATCTCCGGTGCGCGCCGATACGTTCCAGTCGATCTGCCGGACATCATCGCCGATTTGGTACGGCCGGACCTCGGCAAACTCGATCCCGCGGCCACGAAACGCCGAATGGTATTCGCCGCCGAACACGTTGTTGACGAGACCACGTGTGCGGATCTCGAGACGGCGGATGTTCCGTAGTAACTCCGGGGTTAACACGATGCGGATGCGAGACGGGGTTTATCGAAGGGGGGATTGAGGTCGGCGCATATGCAAACGTCACAGCCTGCCCTTCGTTCACCGTTGGTTCTCGCCGACATTACCTGACGCCGCAGAAACCGGCATCCGTATTCACGTTATATTTCGCTGCTGCAGGGTTTCAACATGCCTGCCGCGCGTAAGAACCGCCTTTCCTCACACCAGCCTTAGCCCTCATGAAGTTCGGCATCATAGTTTTCCCTGGCTCGAACTGCGATCACGACGCTTACCACGCCGCCAAGCATGTTTTTGAGCAGGATGCCCGGTTTGTTTGGCACAAGGAGAGATCTCTTGGAGATGTGGATGTAGTCATCGTGCCGGGCGGGTTCGCCCATGGTGACTATCTACGCGCGGGCGCGATCGCTCGCTTCTCTCCGATCATGCAAGATGTGATTCGGTTCGCTAACTCCGGCGGAATCGTACTCGGCGTATGCAACGGCTTCCAGGTGTTATGCGAATCGGGGCTGCTGCCCGGCGCGCTGATCCGCAATGACTCGCTTCGATTCATCTCGCAAGACACGCGGCTGCGTGTTGAGAATGCCGATACGATTTTCACGCGCCTCGCCGAGCCGGGGCAGGTGTTGCGGATTCCTGCGGCGCACGGAGCCGGCAATTACGTCGCTGAAGATGATGTACTGGATCGGTTGGAGGATGAAAACAGAGTCGTCTTCCGCTATTGCGATGCAGCGGGGCGCGTGACCGCAGAGGCGAACCCGAACGGCAGCGAACGCAACATTGCCGGCATCATCAATGAAGGCGGCAACGTGATGGGGATGATGCCGCACCCGGAGCGGTGCGTTGAGGCGATCCTCGGCAATGAAGACGGCCGGGTGATCTTCGAGTCGATCCTGAACCTGATGCCGGCGGCCTGAGCGCTCGTCCCAGCTGATCCTTAGGCGCACGCCGCTTATGACCGATCTTTCGTCGACGCCGTTTACGCTGCTATTGCTCATCCTGAATATTCTGGTGAGCTCGTATGCGTTGTATTTCGATTCGTCGCTGCTCGACCGCCTGGCTTTTAAGCCGCGCGAGATCATCAAAGGCAGACAATACTACCGCCTGATCAGCGGCGGCTTTGTTCACGCGGGGCTGGCGCACCTGGCCTTCAACATGATCACGCTGTATTTCTTCGGACCCTTGCTGGAGATGATCATGGGGCCGGTGCGATTTCTGGCATTGTACTTCGGCTCGGAGCTGGCCGCGCACGGTTTCACGCTGCTGCGGCATCGCGATGATCCAGATTATGCCGCCGTCGGGGCATCGGGGGCGATCAGCGGCGTGGTGTTCGCCTTCTGTCTGTTCTTTCCTTTCGAGCTGCTCTACGTCTTCTTCGCACTGCCCATCCCTGCGATCGTCTTTGCCGTGTTGTACGTAGCCGGTTCAGCGTATGCGATGCGCCAAAGTGACGGCGTTCGCGGTGGGATCGCACATGAAGCTCATCTCGGCGGTGCCGTCGGCGGCCTCATCATCACGATCATCCTTGTACCCCGCTCGCTCGGCATTTTCCTGAGCCATCTCGGACTGTAACGGTCTGCCGCATCACATCAGGCGACCCGATAACCGTTATTGACTATGCTCGGTTTAGGCCTCCGGCAGGGTGGCAGGCACGCAGAGCCGTTATTGATTTGGATGGGAGGCCCGCCGCGTCGTACCTTGGCGACACCTCATGTTGCCTGGGGAGTGAGCGAACACTCCATCAGTCGCACGTAGTGTTTTTGGGCATCGCTCTCACACGAGCATGACGAGCCCCGGCGATCGACCGGGGCTTTGTCGTCGACAGCCGGTGTGCATAACTCGGTGGATTTATCGTGGAGACATTGTTGGCACTTTGATGTTGACGTCGCGCGGTCTCCACCGTATCGTAAGACCAGTACCACACGGTACTTCGTTCCTTTGACGCGACTGATACACCGGGCTACATGAGGCGCCCGTCTTCCAGACAATCTGCATCTGTCGTCGCAAGCGACGCGGTTGCAGGCGAGTCGGCAGATTCAAATTCGAGCCATGCGTATCGTATATCGAAACGCGTACCGAGACTTGAATCGCAGCCGGCACGGGATCGAATCACAGATCCGAATCCTCAGATTTACATCTGTCGATTCGGGGTGAGAAAGCCTGCTGAGTGTAATGAGGTCGTTTACGATCTGATCGAACTCAGGAGGAAAGAGATCGTGTCTGAAGCAACATGGCAACGGTAGACTTCGCCACCGCGCGTAGAGTACCGCTGCCTTGAGCCGGCGACGTGCACGTACTAAAAAAGAGTGCGCCTGTAATTCAGTGATGCGAGAGCAACATTGAATGGCAGGATGACACTGAACTGTGCGACGCAATCGTCGAAGACGGACGAATGTAGGAGGAATGCAGGACATCGTTGCCCAAAGCGATGCTCCGCGCTCGAGCTTTGCTCAGCCTCTTGCAATGAGATCATCCGGGATATCCTGGCCCTGGACGGAGGTGTCGACCTCGTGTCGTACCACCGCGGGCCTCGCGTCAGGAATGATTCCGAAAGTAATGCAGAAGCCGCTCCCCGACGAGCGGCTTTTTGTGTTTACAGGCTCCTACAAGGTCTTCTCGAACAACGCGTACTGCTTGTCGACCACGGCGCCCATCGCGTCGAGGCTGTTCTTGAGCACCTGGTTCGAATCCAGAACCCAGCTCATCTCACAGGCATCGTAGCCATGCTCGGGCCCCCGCGTGATCAGTTCGAGATTCATCATCGCATCCAGCCCGCGGCCTCGATACGCAGGCATCACGCCCATGAGCAGGTTTCGGCACTCATAGATGCCGCCGAATTTCGCGTAGCCAAGAAGCGTAGGCAGCCCCTTCGGAAGCAGCCGCCCATCCTTCACGTGCCGCAAAGCCTTGTTCATATCGGGCAGCGCGAGTGTGAACGCGACAGGTACACCGGCATCTTCAACGATAAACACAATGTTAGGGTCGACGACCTGCTTCATCATCTTCGCAAGTCCGGCAAACTCGCGCGCGGTCATCGGCACATGGCCCCAGTTATTCGCCCAGGCCTCGTTATAGATATCGAGGATGGCTTTTGCCTCGGCATCGAAGCGCGTGAGATCGAGCGTGCGGATACTCAGGGATGGATTGCGCCGCTTCACGATGTCGACGCCACGCCTGATCTTATCCATCTGCACGTACTTCTTGTGTACATAGTACGCCCACATCGTCATCGCACGCTCGAAGCCGTACCGCTCCAGATATTCGCTGTAGTACGGCGGGTTGTACGGCATCATGAGCGAGGGCTCCCGGTCGAAGCCGTCGACCAGCAGGCCGGCGATGTCGTTGAGGGACGGATTCGTGGGGCCGCGAACACCCGTCAGCCCGCGGCTGCGCAACCAGTCGGACGCATGCTCGAAGAGGGCATGGGCGACGTCGTAATCCTCCACACACTCGAAAAAACCGAAGAAGCCAACGCCGTCGTCGTACTTCTTGAGATGCATGCCGTTGACGATGGCAGCGATCGTCCCCACGACTTCGCCTCTGCCGTTGGTCGCCACGAACGGCTGGATCTCACCGTGTTCGAAGAACGGATTCTTGCGCGGTGAGAGCGTGTGTGCGACATCCCTCCTGAGCATTCCAATCCAGTGCGGATTGTCTGCATAAAGCTTGTAAGGGAAATCGATCAGAGGGCGTGCGCGTCCAGCCGGAAGCTGGCGGACGGTGATGGTGCTTGCCATCGGCTTGGGATGATGTGGGATGCAGCGCGGGAAGCTAAGACGACGTCCCGAAAATAAAAAAGCGCCGCGGCGCAATGCCGCAGCGCTCTTCTTCGGGATAGTATCTGAGACGATCAGCCGTGGCCGTTGCGGTCGATGATGCCGTGCTTTTTGCCGACGCGGCGGAAGGCGTCGAGGATGAAGTCGAGCTCGTCGTCGGTGTGCGTAGCCATGTAGGACGTCCGCATGATCGACTGGCCCTGCGGTACGGCCGGAGGTACGACGGCATTGACGAAGACGCCGGCTTCGAGCAAGTCACGCCAGAACTCAAAGCACGTCATCATGTCGCCAATCACAACCGGGATAATCGGTGCCTGGCTGTTCCATACGTCGAATCCGGCATCTTCAAAACCGGCCCGCATGTAGTCGGAAATCTTCCACAGCCGTTCGAGGCGCTCCGGTTCGGTCTCCAGAATTTCGATGCACCTCAGCACCGTGGCCACGTTTGCCGGCGGCATCGAGGCACTGAACACGTGCGTTGAGCTTGTGTGCCGAATGAACTCGATAATGTCTTTCGGGCCGGTCACAAAGCCACCCAGCGAGGCGAAGCTCTTCGAGAACGTGCCGGTCGTCAGATGAACGCGATCGCTCAGTCCGAAGTGGGCTGCCGAGCCTTTACCGCCCGTCCCGATCACGCCAACCGCGTGGGCATCATCCAGCATCAGAGCGGCGTCGAATTCTTCCGCCAGACTGACGAGCTCAGGAACGTTGGCAATGACGCCGCTCATCGAGAACACGCCGTCGGTAACGATAAGCTTTCCTGCGTCTGGTCGTTCAGCCGCGGCCCGCTCGAGCAACCGTCGGAGGTGCGTCATGTCGTCGTGGCGGAAGCGCCAGGATTCGGCATGGCTCACCTGCGTTCCTGCGACGATACAGGCGTGGTTATCCTTATCCGAAAAAATGATGTCGTTCTTGCCCGCAAGCGCCTGAATGACGCCCTGGTTGGTCATGTAACCGGTCGAAAACAGTACACCGGCCTCGGCGCCCATGAACTCCGCCAGCTTTTCCTCAAGCTCGATATGGATGTCGAGCGTGCCGTTGAGGAATCGGCTCCCCGTGCAGCCTGTGCCATAGCGCTCGATCGCATCAATCGCCGCTGCCTTAACACGAGGATCGGAGGTCAGGCCGAGGTAGTTGTTCGACCCGGCCATGATCACTTCCTGTCCGTTGATGATGGCTCGCGAGCCTTCGTTGCGCTCGAGCGGACGGAAGTACGGGTACAGGTTCGCGGTCTTGACCTGCGTATAATCACCCGACGGATCGAAGAACCGATGACACTTCGCGAACAGCGTGGGTTCTACGTTAGTATCCGCTGCCTCGGACCGAGGCGTAGGCGCGGACGGGTTCTTTGAATGAAAATCGGGAAGGGTCATTCGAACGATAAGCTATGCGTAGCGCGGGGAAGGCAGGCGGTGCAATATACTGTTTACCGTACAGTTACGCGCCGCACTGCGTTTATATTCATGCCGTATTGCGCAGCAAGACCCAGGCCAAAGGGCCACGTGAAGTCGATTTGCAGATGAGTAAGCGGTCAATAATGCACGATTAACGCCGCGCGAAAATCGACAAACTGTTCCTGCGGCGGGGCGAGCCTTCCATCATACGCAACTGCGTGTTAAGTGGAACAGGATATGATGTTGAGAGATCACGGAGAATTCCAGACGCACCGCAGAAACTGTTCTATACCGCGATCGAACGCTTCTCCGTTCAGACGACCTTCAGCATGTCGTCTGTTTCGGCCTTTACTTGCAGCCCCCCGGCTCCACGCTATTGCTACAGGACGTAAGCCAACTTGTTCGGTTACACTCTCAGACCCGTCCTCATGCATCAAAATTGCCATGTCAGGCCGGCGTGAACGCCTATGGGCGAAGGGCGGAGGTTCAGCGCGAGGTCGTCGCCCAGATCGAAGTCGAGGATATGCGCGCTGACGTATGCGTCGAGGATCGTCAGTGTGTAGAAGATGCCGGTGCCGATGATGAGGAGGTCGCGGTTGCGGCGCGCGGCATCCCGCGAAGTACGTAGAGGACCCGCGATCCGCTGGCGCTGCTCGGCCGCTTCGGCATCCGTCATCTCATGTTCAGGTGGTCGGCCAATACGCGTCAGGAAGTCATTATACGATGACTGAAATTCAGGATAGAGCGGCCCGTCCGCCGTCCACAGACGCGGATCGGCGTACCAATACGCTTCGCGGTACAAATGATAGAGCTGGTGCCGCGTCACGGCGAGGTACACGAGTCCGGCAAGGCCGCCGTAGACCACCGGAAGCTTATAGTATTGCCGGTTATAGACCTGGCCCCATCCGGGAACGGCCGCCGCCCGCCAGAGTGCGCCGCGTGGCGAATGGTCATCCCAGTGGGAGGAGGCTTCGGACGCCGAATCGATTTGCGCCGCTGCCGTACCAGCCAGCAATACGCACATCGCCGAAACAGCGGCGGTCAGGCGTATGGTGCGGAGGCGGCGTCGCATGGTCGCCCGCTGTTAACGGCCGAGGATTGCCTCGAGGAGGCGCTCGAGATCATCATCCGAGTAATATGCGATCTCGATCCGACCGCCGTCGGGCCCTTTGTGCCGGATCTGCACCTGGGTGCTCAAGTGAGACCGCAGGCGCGTCGTAAAATCCCGCACCTGCAATTCGGCAACAGAAGGAGCCTCTCCCAACGTCTGCGGCTCGGACTCTGCCGACTTGTCGCGCAGTTTCCGGACGCGGTCTTCCACCTGACGTACCGAGAGATCCTTATCGATGATCTCCTGGAGCAGTTGCTCCTGCACGTCATCGTCGTCGATTGAAAGCAGAGCGCGGGCGTGGCCCATCGTCACCGAGCCGTCGCGCAGACTCGCCAGCACGCGAGGGGGAAGCCGTAGCAGGCGCAGGAAGTTGGTCACTGTCGCCCGATTCTTGCCGACCTTCTTCGCGACCTGCTCCTGCGTCAAATCACATTCTTCCATCAACCGGCGGTAACCGATCGCCACCTCGATCGGGTTGAGCTCCTCGCGTTGGACGTTCTCGACGAGCGCCATCTCGAGCATCTCCTCGGTGTCGGCATCGCGCACAAAGGCAGGAATTCGCTCCAGCCCCGCCTTCTTCGCGGCCCGCAGGCGCCGCTCGCCCGAGATCAACTCGAACTTGCCTTCATCCAGCACCCTGACCGTGATGGGCTGGATGATGCCCAGTTGCTCGATAGAAGCAGCCAGCTCCTCGAGCGCGGTCTCATCAAACGTCTCGCGCGGCTGGTACGGATTGGGCCGCACCGAGCGAAGATCGATTTCGACCACGCGGCCGAGAAGCCTTACCCGGTCCTCGAAGCGCGTACGTCGACCGCCATCGTCCGACTCACTTCCGGATTGCTGCGACGGAAGTAGCGCATCCAGGCCGCGGCCGAGTACAGCTTTTCGTGTTGCCATAAATCGTGCTGATGGAAAAAGCTCGTGGATCAGGCGATGTATCCCTTGGTTGCCCGTTCCGATTTGGTCTTACGTGAGCGGCCGGCGGGCGCGGCCGGCGAGAGTCCGTTGTTACGCAGGATTTCGCGTGCGAGCGACATGTAATTACGCGAGCCCATGCTGGTTGCATCGTAAAGCAGTACCGGCTTGCCAAAGCTCGGGGCTTCGGACAGGCGCACGTTTCGCTGGACGATCGTTTTGAACACCTTCTCGCCGAAATAGCGGCGCACTTCCTCGGCTACCTGGTTCGAAAGCCGCAGACGCGTGTCGAACATCGTCAGCAGCACACCCTCGATCTCGAGCTCCGGGTTGAGATGCTGCCGCACGATCTTGATCGTGTTCAAGAGCTGGCCCAACCCTTCGAGGGCAAAGTACTCGGCCTGTACAGGAATCAGGACCGAATCTGCGGCCGTCAGTGAGTTGAGCGTGAGCAGACCGAGCGAGGGCGGGCAATCGATTACGATGAAGTCATACTTGCGGCGTGCAGTTTGCAGCGCGCGCTTCAGCAGCCGCTCGCGCTCGGGCACGTCGATCATCTCGATTTCAGCGCCGACCAGGTTGATATGGCTCGCCACTACATCGAGAAACGGCATGTCCAGCGTTTGCGTGGCCTCTTCTATCGAACGCTCGCCAATGAGAATCTCATAGATCGACGCATCGACTTCTTTCGAGTCGATGCCAACGCCCGAGCTACCGTTAGCCTGGGGGTCGATGTCGATCAGGAGCGTCGTATGTTCGGTGGCGGCAAGAGACGCGGCAAGGTTGACGGATGTGGTCGTCTTGCCCACACCGCCCTTCTGGTTGGCCACCGCAATTACTTTACCCATACAATCTTTACGACCTACTTCTGGAGCCGCCGGGCCGATGCGCCGAGAGACGCGGGTGCGACGGAAAGCCCGGCTCAACGTTCCTCAGATGGCGCGTAGAATTCTGAAGCGCCCAGGTTTGATGTCGACCGACGCCGTCTGCCGGGATGAGCCTCCAACATACGAAGAACCGTCAACACTTCGGGTTCATACACGGTGGTCGGCAAACGAGTTATCGTACCGGGCGTGATTTTGACGAGCATCCCCGAATAACAGAGTATGGCGCGCACATTCAAGCTTACGCCGTCCGGCGATTCACGGAAGGCCCACTTTACCATCCCCTACGCCGAGGTACTGAACGAGCAACAGTACGCGGCGGTCACGGCCGGCAGCGGTCCGCATTTGATCGTCGCCGGCGCCGGCACGGGTAAGACGCGCACGCTCGTGTACCGCGTGGCCTATCTGGTGGAAAGCGGCGTGCCTCCCGAGAATATTCTGTTGCTAACGTTTACACGCCGGGCCGCGCGCGAGATGCTCATGCGCGCCTCAGACCTCCTCGACGGCCGGTGCAGCCGCGTCGCCGGCGGTACATTCCATTCATTTTGCCTCGGTATTCTGCGTCGCTACGCGCCAGTGATCGGCTTCCCGAACGGGTTCAGCATCCTGGATGCCACCGATGCGGCAGATGTCCTCGACGTGCTCCGCACCGACCGCGGCTTCCATCGCACCGAGAAACGCTTTCCCAAGAAAAACACGCTGCAGGCGATGTTCTCGTCGGTGTGGAATCGTGAGACCCCGCTGCGCGACTTGCTCGAGGCCGACTATCCGCAGTTTCTCGACTTCGAGGACGCACTGCGGACGCTCGCGCAAGATTACGAAGTGTATAAGCGGCGCCATGGCCTGATGGATTATGACGACTTGCTGCGCCGCACCATCGAGCTCTTCGAGAATCACAACAACATCAGGACGTCTGTAGCTGCGGGGCTGCGCCAGGTCCTGGTCGATGAATATCAGGACACCAATGCGATGCAGGCGCGGCTCGTGCGCTTCTTCGCGTCCATCCATAACAATGTGACGGCCGTAGGCGACGATGCACAGAGTATTTACCGGTTCCGCGGGGCCGACTTCCGCAACATTTTTGATTTCCCGACGCACTTCCCCGGTACGGAGGTGCTCAAGCTCGAGCATAATTACCGATCTACGCAGCCCATCCTTGATCTCGCCAATCACGTACTCTCAAAAGCACATCGCAAGTACGACAAGGAGCTGTTCAGTGAAGAAAAGGACGGCGAGCGACCGGCCATTGTCGCCGCGACGGATGAGCAGGAAGAAGCCGCATTCGTCGCGCAGATGATGCTCCATCTGCGGGAGGAGGGGATGCCGCTCGACGAGATGGCGGTGCTGTTTCGCAGCAGCTATAACTCGTTTGAGCTCGAGGTCGAGCTCGGACGGCGCGGTATTCCTTTCGTCAAGTATGGCGGGCTCAAACTCAGCGAGGCCGCGCACGTCAAGGATGTCGCCGCGTACCTGCGCGTAGCCGAGAACGTCAGGGATGCCGTGGCCTGGAACCGCGTCTTGCGGCTGTTGCCGGGCGTGGGCCCCAAAACGGCGGCCGATGTCATCGAAATAGTCACGGCGCAATCAGACGATGCGCTCAGCGATGCAACCGCTCAGTCATTTCCGCCGCGCATCCGTGAGTCAGTCTGGAGGCTCTTCCGCCTCTTCAAGACGCTCACCGCTGATGGGCTCCATCTTGGTCGGCAACTCGAAGCAATTCTCGACCATTACGATCCGATTCTCGAGAAGAAGCACGCCGACGATTTTCCGAAGCGGCGCCAGGACCTTGACCACCTCGCCGGCATGGCATCGGCGTATGCGAACCGCGCCGATTTTCTCGCCGCCCTGGCGCTCGATCCCATCGAACTCACCGCACTCGACGCCGAAGCCACCGACGACGACGAACGCCCTGTCGTGCTCTCAACGATCCATTCGGCCAAGGGTCTCGAGTTCGACGCCGTCTTTCTGATCCGTGCGCTCGAGGGCGTTCTGCCATCGGCCTATGCACTCAAAGACGCCGACGAACTCGATGAGGAGCTACGCCTCCTGTACGTCGCGCTACGACGGAGAAACGCAGCATGAGCTCAAGCAGCGGCGTCCGCCGTGGGATGGAACGAGGCCGCGGCCGCCAACATCCCACAAAACAATCTGCCGTACGTT
>CBFGYX010000026.1:0-12302 GCA_965653075.1 uncultured bacterium | reverse complement strand
CCCGATCTGGCTATCGTACGTGTGGATCTCCCGTTCAACTTCGTTCCGATGCCAAACACGGAGAGCGTTTCGGAGCACGAGATCGAGCGCTTCTAACACCGCGCCTTCGCCACCCTCAGCCACTCGACGCGTGCCGATCGAGCCCTCCGGCAGCCGCCGCTGCAATATATATAGGACGGCTCCCTCCTTGCCGTCGACAGGCACGCATTGGTGCGGCTCGACACTCAACCCGACCGGATCTTGCAGCAATCGGGCATACGCGTCGACGCTACGCGCGTAGAGATCGCGGCGCTCGTCGTTCGAAAAAGGCGTCAGGCGTTTGGCAACGAAACCATCGAGACCCTCCGGCAGGAAGACCATGCCGGAGCGCCCGCGCCATAACAGTCGGTCGATTTTCTTACGGCGCCCGGCCTCGGCAACGCGGGCCTCGAGTTCCTGGAGCGCCGGCAGATAGAGCGATGGTAAGTCTCGAAGTGATGCAGGGTCTCGATCCATGGGACGGAAGGTATGGACGACCGCTATTGAGGTACGTGCGATGGCGTTATTCAGCGGGTACTGAGGGCCGCACGTCCCACATCAGCATATTTTCGATGTCGGCATAATCCTCCTCTTCGTCCTCCCCTACAAACACATAGTCGCCCTGGGTGTCGCGCAACGAGGGGGGTACGCGTCTCCACTGCGTATCCTCGCCGTCAACGAAGCTGTCGGGAAAGGGATTGCGAACCCGGTACGATGGATGGTATGAACGGTACGTCTTCTCGGCTTCATACAGCGCCGCACGGCGGGCACCGGCCTTCGTCACGCTGCGCCCCCGCACCGTAAACGGAGCGATCGTGATCGTGGCCTGATGATAACCGTCTTCAGCCTCGGAATATTCGGGGCGCATCACCTCAAACTCCTCGGGATGCGGATAAGCACTGCGTTCCTGGTAATCTTGCATGATACCGATGGTAGGACAAATTTTTGGGGACGCAAGGTAGCGAACTATCCCGGCCTTAACCACTTACCGGGTACCTGGTTCATCGGGTTTGGTACAAAGGCGTGATGCACGGCGATTTTTCGCTCTCAGTTCGTGTCGTTTCTTGCATTACCTGAATGAGGTGCCGTAATTCCCCTACCCGACCGAATCCGTGCGGATTGGACCTCTAACAAGTCGCTATGGCCATGACCCATTTTGACCTCCTCGACGCCGACGAACTCCTGGATATGCCCGTCGCGTTCGAAGAAGAAGACGATTTCGAAGATGATGACTTCGAGGATGATTTCGACGACGACCTTGAAGATGACGACTTCGAGGATGACGACGACTTTGACGACGATGACGATTTCGAAGACGACGACGACGATTTCGAAGACGATGACCTCGTTTTCGACGACGAGGACGACGACGACTTCTGATCGGTAGTCCCCGCTTCGAAAGAGGGAATCTGCTACCTCCTTGCCTGACGATCCGTCATCTTGAACTCCCCGGCACAACCACCGGGGAGTTTTTGTATTTCCGTTATTGACAAGCTTTATTCCAGGCGGCCAAGAAGGTGCGTGGATAAGCTCGTTCGCTCCCTGTGTATAACTTGTGCGCTGACTGCAATAACGGATTCAAGCGCCGCCGGAATGCCTTCGGAAGCGCCGATTACCGTTCAGTTCTTGGATTCTGGCCCGTGTAAGCCAAGCACGGGTGCAGCTGGATTATGTGGAAAAATTGACCTTGCATAACGGCTCTTCGTCCTATTACTTATTGGTTGGGTCCCCTACCCCGGCGCCGGCTTATTGCTTCAACACGATAAGCCGTTATTTATCTGATCCAACCCTTCGCACGCCCGGGCGTTAAAGACCTGCCCAGAGTAATAGGTAACCGACAGCCTGCCGCATCATGCCTGATTCAAAAGCCAATCTCTTTGGCGACGCCGCCGCCAAGACAGCCGACGCCTCCGCCGTGCCTACACCTGCCAAGGGTCTCCACATCGAACGTGCGTTTTCTACCGAGGGCGAACATCCGTTCGACTCTGTCGAGTGGGAACGCCGCACCGCAGCGATTAAAAACCACACGGGCGAAGCGATCTTCGAGCAGAAGGACGTCGAGTTCCCGAAGTCGTGGAGTCAACTGGCCTCGAACGTGGTGGCCAGCAAGTATTTCTACGGCGAGGTATCGCGCAGCGGCGAGGACCCGGCCACAGGCGGACGCGAGGACTCCCTCAAACAGCTAATTCACCGAGTCACCCGAACGATTACCGACTGGGGCATCGAGCAGAATTATTTTGCCACCAAAGAAGATGGCGAACGGTTCTACGACGACCTGACATGGCTCTGCGTGAACCAGTACGGGTCGTTTAACAGCCCGGTATGGTTCAACGTAGGTCTGCACCATCAGTACGGCATCCGCGACTCGGGTGATAAGAAGATCTGGGCGTGGGACTCCGAAAAGAAGAAAGTGGTCGCCGTCGATCCGTACGAGAAGCCTCAGGCCTCGGCGTGCTTCATCATCTCTGTCGAAGACTCCATCGATGACATCTGGAGCCTGATGAGTGAGAGCGCACGTCTCTTCAAGTTCGGCTCGGGCGTTGGTGCCGACTGGTCGACGCTTCGCTCGACGAAGGAGCGCCTTTCGGGAGGCGGCCAGCCGTCTGGGCCTGTTTCCTTCATGCGGGTGCAGGATGCTACCGGCGGTACGATCAAGAGCGGCGGCAAAACGCGGCGCGCTGCAATTATGCAGACGCTTAAGGTGTGGCACCCCGACATCAAGGAGTTCGTCACCGCGAAGCAGGAAGAAGAGCGCAAGGCATGGGCGCTCATCGAAGAAGGCTACGACGGCTCGTTTAACGGTCCTGCCTACGGCTCGGTAGCTTTCCAGAACGTGAACCAGTCGGTACGCGTGACCGATGAGTTCATGGAAGCCGCCTCCGAAGGGCATGACTTCGGGCTACGGACCGTGACCGACGGTAAGATCGTGGAAGTCGTCGATGCGCGCGAAGTACTCGGCGGTATCTCCGAAGGCACGTGGATCTGCGGCGATCCCGGCGTGCAGTACGAAGACACCATCCAGAAGTGGCATACATGCAAGAACTCGGGGCCGATCAACTCGAGCAATCCCTGCTCCGAGTACATGTTCTTGGACGACTCGGCCTGTAACCTTGCCAGCCTCAACCTGCGCAAGTTTCAGCGCGAAGACGGCACGATTGACATTGCGGCCTACCGCGCCGCTACGCGTATCTTTATTACCGCGCAGGAGATCCTGGTCGACAACGCCGGTTACCCGTCCGAAGGCATCGCCCGCAACTCACATGCATACCGCCCGCTTGGCCTGGGCTTTGCCAACCTCGGCGCCCTGCTCATGGCGATGGGCGTAGCCTACGACAGCGACCAGGGACGCGCCGTAGCCGGTGCGCTGATGGCCATCGAACACGGAGAAGCCTACGCTCGCAGCGCAGAGATCGCCGGGAACGAAGCCATAGGCCCTTTTGAAGGCTTCGAAGCCAACCGTGAGCCCATGCTCGACGTGATGCGGATGCACGCTGCGGCCGTGGATGAAATCCACGCCTCGTGCCCGGCTTATCTGCTCGAGGCCGCCCGCGAAACGTGGAAAACCACCCTCGAGCTCGGGGAGGCGTACGGCTACCGCAACGCGCAGGCCACCGTGCTGGCACCGACCGGTACGATCAGCTTCATGATGGACTGCGATACGACGGGCATCGAGCCGGATATCGCGCTCGTGAAGTACAAGCTGCTCGCAGGAAAGGGCGACGGCATGCTCAAAATCGTCAACCGGACCGTCCCGCAGGCGCTACGTCGTCTCGGCTACAAGAAGGGCCAGATCGACGACATCATCGACTATATCGATGCCAACGACACCATCGAGAACGCCCCGCACCTGAAGGAAGAGCACCTTTCGGTGTTCGACTGCGCCTTCCGTCCGGCGAATGGCGAGCGCTCGATCCACTACATGGGGCACGTGCGGATGATGGCCGCCGTCCAGCCGTTCATCTCCGGTGCCATCTCCAAGACGGTCAACATGCCTGAAAGCGCGACCGTTGAAGACATCATGGAGGCCTACGAGCAGGGATGGAAGCTCGGCCTGAAGGCAATTGCCATCTACCGCGAGAACTCGAAGCGCAGCCAGCCCCTGTCGACCAAAGTGGGCGGCAACACCGCGAAGAAGGCCGCCGCCGGCGAAGCATCGGGCGACGGCATGGCACTGCCCGAGCCGGAGATTGTGGAAAAGGTGGTCGAGAAAATCGTCTACAAGCCGGTGCGCAAACGCCTGCCGGACGAACGCCCGTCGCTGACGCACAAGTTCTCGATCGCGGGTCACGAAGGATACCTGCACATCGGCCTCTACCCCGACACACAGATGCCGGGCGAGATCTTCATCACGATGGCGAAGCAGGGGTCGACCATCGCCGGGCTGATGGATGCCTTCGCGACAGCCATCTCGATCGCGCTGCAGTACGGTGTACCACTCGAAGACCTGTGCTCGAAGTTCAGCCACATGCGGTTCGAGCCGAGCGGCTTCACCAACAACCGGCAGATACCGATCGCCAAGTCGGTGATGGACTACATCTTCCGGTACTTGAGCCTGAAGTTTCTTCAGCAGCAGCTTCCTGAAGATGAATCGGGCAACGACCCGATAGCATCAGAGATCGATCGCAGCGGTCCGGCGGAAGATGTCTCGCAAGCCGAGCTCGGTTTCGAAGGGGGCACCGCGCCCGTCGATAAACTGGTTGGTCAAACTGTAGAGGCATTCTTCGAAACGTCGGCACGCGCCGAGCAGGCATCTGCACGCCGGGCGGCGACCGCAGAAGCCAGTGGTTCAACGCAGGAAGATGCACCACCGTGCTCGAATTGCGGCTCGATTACCGTCCGCTCCGGTGCATGCTACTCCTGCCCCAACTGCGGCTCGACCACCGGCTGCGGCTGACGCTCAGCGCAGCGATGCAAGGGGGAATGTTAACGGAGGGCCGCGGTAAGAATGCCGCGGCCCTTTTTGTTTGGGAAGACTCTCTATGAATATCGACGCCAATTCCCTGCGTCACACGATGGACGCAAGGGCTTTCCCACCAGAGCTCGGCGCAATTCGTCCCGGCCGCTAAGTGCAGTTTGAACGGCTACATAAGCCCGGTTCCCCCAAACAAAAGCACCGAGTAAACTCAGCACGACCCGTTGAAAGCAGCCTGAAGCCTTCGACGAACATTCGCCCGCAGATGCGATAGCGGCTTCCATTTGAAGAGGATTGACATTAGTTTAGATTGGTTCTAAACAAACGGAAAATACCTAATGTCAATCCGAATCTCTCTGGTCTTTCTGCTGCTCCCACTGCTTGTGGTAGGCTGTGGTGGCGAAAGTGAGGACCTCGTCGTTTACTCGGGCCGCAGCCGCTCGCTTGTTGAGCCGTTGATCGAGCGGTTTCAGGAAGAGACCGGCCTGCGCGTAGGCGTTCGCTTCGGCGATACGGCACAGCTGGCGGTTGGCCTGATGGAAGAAGGCGACCGTACGTCGGCCGACGTGTTCTGGGCGCAAGACGGCGGCGCACTTGGCGCACTGGAGCAGGCGGGGCGCTTTATCGAATTGCCTGACTCGCTCCAAAACCGAGTGATGGATCTATACCGCGGGAGCGCGGGAACGTGGGTGGCAACCTCAGGCCGCGCACGGACGCTCACGTACTCGCCCGAGCGAATTGAAGAGGCGGAGTTGCCGCAGAGCATTTTCGACCTGGCCGACGAGAAGTGGGCCGACCGAATCGGCTGGGCGCCCACCAACGGATCGTTCCAGGCACACGTGACAGCGATGCGTGAACTGGTGGGCGACGACAGCACCCGCGCCTGGCTGGCAGCCATCCGCGACAACGGCGCCAAGAGCTACCAGCGAAACGCAGCGATCGTGCAGGCCATCGCCGACGGTGAGATCGATCTCGGGCTTCCCAACCATTACTATCTGCTCCGCTTTAAAGCCGACGATGCGAATTATCCCGTCGAGCAAACATTCTTTGCTCCTGGTGATGCGGGTAACCTCGTTAATGTGGCCGGGGTGGGTGTTCTTGCGTCTTCGACACGCCAGGACGCGGCGCTGCGGTTCATCTCCTTTCTCTTGTCGGAGCAATCGCAGGCGTACTTTGCGAATGACACGAAGGAGTACCCGGTCATCGAAGGCGTTGCTGCCGATGAAGCACTGACCGACCAGTCGCGACTGAAAGAGGTCCGGCCGAGCGTTGAATTCAGCCGCCTCGGAGATATGGAAGCCACGCTCCAGTTGATGCGCGAAGTTGGCATCCTGTGAACAAGAGGCATTAGTGAGCGGGCTGACGGTGTAAGGCCTGACGTGCCCGAAAATTGACGACGCTCCGTAAACATAGTCGGCTGCTTAGCGCCTGGTACATCGCACTGCCCGCTGCCATTGTGGCGGCGGGCGTGCTTGTTCCTCTGGGTTACCTGATTGTGCGGGCGTTTCAGGCGGATGCGACTCAACTGCGCGATCTCGTTTTCAGGGCACGCAACGTCCACCTGCTGGTTAATACGCTGACGTTGGCCGGAGGTGTTCTGGTCGCGGCAACGCTGATCAGCTTTCCGTTGGCGTGGTTGACGACACGGTGCCGCATAGCCTTCCGGCGTACCGTCACCGTGCTCGGCGTACTACCACTGGCCATTCCCGGGTATGTGATGGCGTTTGCGCTGCTTTCCGCAACCGGAGGTTACGGCTCGTTCAGCCGGTTTCTTGGAATCGAGATCGCGCGGCCGTCGGGGTACTGGGGTTCGCTAATCGCGCTGAGCTTAACGACGTCGCCGTATCTCTTTCTGAACTTACGATCGGCCCTGGCGGGGCTCGATGCCTCGCTTGAGGAGAGCGCCCGATCATTGGGATATGGGCCACGCGCAGTCTTCCTTCGCGTAGTGCTGCCTCAGCTCCGCCCGGCATTCTTCGCCGGAGCCCTGCTCGTCGGCCTGCACGTACTCGGCGACTTTGGCGTCGTCTCGTTGATGCGTTACGAGACCTTTAGCTACGCCGTTTTCCTGCAGTACTCAGCCGCGTTCGACCGCATCTATGCCGCGTGGCTCGCGCTCATGCTGCTTGCCTTGACGGGACTGATTCTATGGGTTGAAGCTCAGTTTCTGCGTGGAATCATCTTGCACCGTTCGGGTACCGGTGTTCGCCGGGATACACCGCGCACAGGCCTTGGTCGTTGGGCGCCCATCGCCTACACGTTCATAGCGATGATCGCAGCGTCTGTCGTCGTGCCAGTCGTCTCGCTGCTTTTCTGGACCACTACGGGCCGGGCGGTCAGCGAGCTGCCGACGTTGTTCAATACGATCTGGATGTCCGTCTCGGCATCCGCACCCGCTGCGCTCCTGGCGGGCACGCTCGCTATTCCTCTTGCCTATCTGAGCGTAAGGAAGCCTTCGCGCCTGTCTGCCGGACTCGAGCGTATCGCGTACTTTGGTTACGCCACGCCGCCACTGGCGTTTGCGCTGGCCGTTATCTTCTTCAGTCTTCAGGCCGCGCCCGCTCTGTATCAGACCTTATGGTTATTAATTTTTGCCTACGCCATCCACTTCATGGCTGAGGCAATCGGGCCGATCAGAACCGCGCTCTACCAGGCACCTCCCGCTGTTGAAGAAGCAGCACGGGCACTCGGGCGGACACCCTTGCGCGCATTCTTCGAAGCGACCTTTCCTTTGCTACGCCGCGGCCTCCTCGTTTCGATCGCGTTTGTGTTCCTGTCTGCGATGAAGGAGCTACCGATCACGTTTCTATTGTCGCCGATCGGCTTTCGGTCATTGGCGCTTAACGTGTGGGATTACACTAATGAGGCCATGTTTGGCGCTGCCGCTCCGCACGCCATCGCGATCGTACTGTTCTCATCGCTATTCGTAGGACTGCTCCTGATGGAGCGGGAATCATAGCCGAAGCGCCAAAGCCTGCGCGGCACGTTCTGCGCGCTGATCGACCTGATGCGTTTACTTGGCGTCGTCAATCGTTTCGAGCAGACGCTCAGCCCGATCCGCCCTCACGCCTCCTTCCCGAACCACCTCTCTCAGGTGGACCTGAGCCTGATCGACCTGGTCTATCTGAACCATGATCTTGCCCAGTAGATAGTGCGCCTCAAGTGCGAGGAAGGCACCCTCTTCTTCCAGCGCGACGACTTCCTCAAGATCACGCCGGGCTCCAGCCAAAGAAGCCTCGTCATACGAGCGAAAGAGCCCGAAGAACGACTTGTCGGCCGAGCCCAACGCGTCCAGAGCTGAAATGAAGAGCGAATCTGCCCGCGTGAACGCGACAATATCATTGCTCCGAAGCGTAAACGTGTACTGCCGCCGGTCGAGTTCATCCGACCTGAAAGCGGACTCCCGCTCAAGCGGCGATGTTGCGGCCCCATCCAGTACGACTAACGAAACCACCAGCAGCGCGAGACCTGCCGCAACCGGCAACGACCATTTAGCCACACGTGCGAGGCGCCGCGGAGGCTGAGCCGGACGAGACACATAAGAGAGTTTGGGCTCGCCGGCCTCGGACCCGACTGCCCCGGCACCGCCACTCAGTGACTCGAAGTGAGCTACCGGATCAAAGGAACTCTGAAGCTCTTCGTAGCGGGCTGCATACCCCTGCAGCTTCTCTCGCACCACCGGGTCTTCCTCCGCAATATGCTGAAGCCGCTCGTATTCGGTCTTTATGTGCGAAGGCTTGTCCTCATGAGCATCTCCGCGCGTGACGAACCGCGCCAGATCATCATCCGTGACATCCGGCCGGGGAGACCTTACACGGTGCAGTGCTCCACCCAGGCGGCGGTGGTGCTCAAGAAGATTGCGATATTCCGGGTGCTCCTCGACAAACAGTTCGACGCGGAGACGATCTCCCGAATCCAGTTCATGGTATTTCTCAATCAGATGCTTCATATATCTATCATCGCCTCAATATCAGAATTACACAGCGACTCCTGCATCTGTAAACGCGATTCAACCGCCCGCGTAACGTCGGGACGAAATATTTTTCCCGTTGCACCCTTACCGAGCATCCTATAGCGTACTTGTCCGATGAACATTTGACTCATAAGTGCCGGATCAAAAGCGGTCGTCTTCCCACTGATCATATACGCGCCGGAGCTCCTCATCCTCCGACATCATCCGCCGAGCTTTGTGACAGTAGGCTCGAAGCGTCGGTCCGTCGTGCGGCAAAATCTGTTGTATCTCGTCGTAGTCCAGCTGCTGCAGGAAGCGTGCTCTTGCGGCATCGACGAGGTATTCGGGAAGCCTGTTGATGGCGGCTTCGATGGCGGGCCGCAACGCAGCCGGATCGCGAAACACCTGATACATCGGGTCAGCCGCGATTCGGTCAAAGTGGTCGTCGTCGACGAATCGGAGTCGATGCGACTGCCTGAGATAGCTGCGAAACTCGTTCAGACAGACAACGCTGACCCAGCTGGCGTATCGCGCCGAGGGATCTAAGCTATTCCGCTTTTCAATGACACGCTGGTACGTCTCCGTCAGCAACGTCTCGAAATCAGGGACACGAGTAATGTGCTTCTGGAGGTACTTCCAACTGAAGTATCGGTAGACGAAGCAGTAGGTCCAGAGGTCGATGAGTTTCTCGTCCTCCGGATTCGCCATACCGTGCCAACGCGAAAAGACGGCATTGACCGCCGGCGAATCATCGACGTCAAATGGCAGCCTACGCGCCAGTTCAGAAATTTTGTCGAGCGGAGAGCCCAAGCGCGCACCTATTCTGTTTCCGCGTACGCATGGTTCAACAATACTGCCGGACCGATCCGACTCCGCGTCTCCCCTACACAACCCGACTCGTCAAGATTGAAGGAAGATAAGGGCCGCAACAAAACCTGACTGAACCGATAGCGTCTATTGGCGCCGTTTCCGCGTCGGCCCAGTTCCTTATGCGGTTGACGGACGACTGCCCCTGACGTATTTTACAAGACTGCGGACTCCGGTAGCGGGGGTCGGCATTTGCGTGTTCACTAATTCGACGCCCGCCGCAAAGGCGATAGCAGGTTACTCGACAACATCATGGATGTCAACAGCTTTAAGACGTACAGCGCCCGCCCTGCCGATGTAGAGCGCCGCTGGTACATCATCGACGCCGAAAATCAGATTGTAGGTCGACTGGCCTCGCAGGTTGCGACGCTGTTGCGTGGCAAGCATAAGCCGCAGTTCACGCCGCATATCGATACAGGCGACTACGTCATCGTCATTAACGCCGAGAAAGCTCGCTTTTCGGGCCTGAAGGAGACGCAGAAAACGTACTTCCGGCATACGGGCCACCCGGGTGGCGGCAAAGTTCGCACACCAGCCGAGGCACGTGAAAAGAAGCCGACGTTCATCGTGGAGAATGCGGTTAAGGGGATGTTGCCGAACGGCCCGCTTGGTCGCAGCATGCTCCGGAAGCTAAAGGTTTACGCCGGCAGCGAGCATCCACACTCGGCGCAACAGCCTGAAGTCATCACTCTGTAATCGATTTTATTTTCGACGTTTAGCTCCTATGGCAGCACCAGTTCAGTTTACGGCCATCGGCCGGCGCAAGACCTCGGTTGCGCGCGTGTATCTACGCCCCGGCAATGGTTCGGTCGTAATCAATAAACGTCCGGCCGAGCAGTACTTCCCGGTCGAATGGCGCCGCAAGACGGTCGACGCCCCGTTTGAGACCACCGCGACAAACGGCCAGTTTGATGTTGTGGTGAACGTCAAAGGTGGTGGCCTCACCGGGCAGGCTGAGGCGATTCGCCTGGGTGTTGCTCGCGCCCTGGTCGAATACAATGAGGAACATCGGCCGGCACTTCGCGAGGCCGGATTCCTCACCCGTGATCCGCGCATGATTGAGCGCAAGAAATACGGACAGCCCAAGGCACGCAAGCGTTTCCAGTTCTCGAAGCGTTAAGCCTTTACCGCCGGTCTCTTGCTCCGGCCTTTAATCTCCTACAAAACGCATACTGCCGGATGAGGCAGCGGGTGTCTGGATAGCCAGATCACTGCCTCAGCTGAACGCAGTAGTGGACAAACCCGCTTTAAATTATGTCAGAAGTTCTCTCCGCTGAGGCCGCTCAGTCGAAGGAGCACCGCGTCTCTATTGAGCAGCTCCTCAAAGCCGGCACCCACTTCGGCCACCTGACGAGCCGTTGGAATCCAAAAATGCGCTCCTACATTTTTATGGAGCGCAATGGTATCCACATCATCGACCTGATGCAGACTCAGGTCATGCTCGATACCGCTGCCGAGGCCGTGGCACGTTTTGCCCGCCAGGGCCGGACGATCATGTTCGTCGGCACCAAGAAGCAGGCACGTGAGATTGTCCGCAAGCAAGCCGAAGCCTGCAGCTCACCGTATGTGGTGGAGCGCTGGCTTGGTGGCACGCTGACCAACTTCCAGACGATCCGCCGCAGCATCCGCCGCATGGAAGAGCTGAAACGGCTTGAGGCAGACGGCACCTTCGACCAGCTCAAGAAAAAAGAACGGCTGACACGTGCCCGCGAGCGTGAGAAGCTCGAACGGGTGCTGGGCGGTATTGCCGAAATGCCCCGCCTCCCGGGCGCCCTCTTCATCGTGGATATCAACCGCGAGCATATCGCCGTAGACGAAGCCCGCAAGCTTGGCATCCCGATTATTTCGGTTGTTGATACGAACTGCGATCCGGATCTGGTCGACTTCGCCATCCCGGCGAATGATGATGCGCTCAAGTCGATCGAGCTGATCACGACCGTCATCGCAGACGCCATCAACGAAGGACGCAAGGTTCGGGAAACACAGGAAGCTGCGGACGCCGCCGAGAAGCAAAAGCGCGCGCAGGAACGGAAGCAAGACGCCCGTTCGAAAGCCGCAAAAGCGGAGACGGCCGAGGTCGAGACCGAAGCGACCGAAGACACCGAGAAGTAATCGGCGCGTTAGACCTCTTCCCCAAGAATCGTTTCGATTGACATAAGAATGGCTATTTCAGCAGCAGATGTGAAGCGCCTGCGCGACATGACGGGCGTGGGCATGATGGATTGTAAGAAGGCGCTCACCGAGGCGAACGGAGACTTTGACAAGGCCGTCGAGCTTTTGCGCAAGACGGGCCAGAAAGTCGCAGCGAACCGTGCAGATCGCGAGGCGAACGAAGGCTTGATCGTGACGGCAATCGCCGACGACAGCAAGACCGCCGCCATCGTTGAAGTGAACTGCGAAACCGACTTCGTTGCCCGCAACGACGATTTCCAGACGTATGCCAACGACATCGTCCAGATCATCCTTGCAAACCGTCCGGCAGATCTCGACGCACTGCTTCGAGACCGAAGCGACCGAAGACACCGAGAAGTAATCGGCGCGTTAGACCTCTTC
>CBFGYX010000025.1:0-12364 GCA_965653075.1 uncultured bacterium | reverse complement strand
CCTGCGCCACATCGCGAACGATGTCGACGGCAAACGGAAAGCGCTCGAGCACGAACGCGCAGAGACGATCGGCAACGCCTGGCGGCGCGGCTACCGGTGAACGTCGCGGCATCCTTTGAGATGGTAGCGTGGGTGCGCCGGGCTTTGGACGCTGGGCTTTGGGCTTTGGGCACTGGGCTCTGGGCCTTAAGCACTGGGCGATGTGCTTTGAGCGTTTGGCGCTGGGCGTTGAGCAGTGGGCATTGAGCGTTGAGCGCTGGGCTTTGAGCTTGAGCGATGAGCGTTCAGTTGTTACCGCTCCCTACTGTGCCGGTCACTTGAGCGCTGTCGCGTCCGTGGCGTAACTTGAGCACATGTCTATGGAATCCCTACACGACCTCGACGCCGACACCGCCTTTGTTGGTGTAGATGTTGGTGGAACGTCCACGGTCGTTCAGGCGGTACGCGGCTCGGTCGTGCGTGTGATTGATGGCCCGGGTGCAAATTTGCAGCGCTCCGGGCGGGCGTCATGCGCTGCGGCGGTCATCATGTTGTCGGCCCAGGCGCTGCGTTCACTACACGGCGTGGATCGTGTGCGGATGGTGGCCGGGGTGTCGGGAGCGGGACGTCTCGAGGAACAGATCGACGTTGCCGCCGAAATCGAGGAAGGGCTCCATGCGCTTCACGTGGCGCGCGCCATCTCGGTCACGGTGGTGCACGACGCGGAGATTGCACTCGAAGCGGCGTTCGGCGGGAGCTCCGGCGCCATCATGATCGCCGGCACCGGCTCTGTGGTTTACGGGCGGCGCGCGGACGGCAGTACCATCCGAGTTGGCGGTTGGGGCTATTTGTTGGGGGATGAAGGCAGCGGCTACCGCCTTGGAAAGCTCGCGCTTGCAGCGGTATGCCGTGCCTATGAAGGCGGCGAAGACACCACATTGACCGACTCGATTGCGTCGGCGTTCGGTGCACGCTCGGTCGATGAGGTGATTTCACTCGTGTACGGGGGAGGAATCCGCCTTCCGGATCTCGCGCCACACGTCACGGAATGTGCCGTAACGGGCGATGGGGTGGCCTTCTCAATCCTTAGGCAGGAAACGGAGGCCCTGGCTGAACAGCTGGAGCGGATGGCCACGGCGAATCCCGATATCGAACCACAATACTCGTTGTTTGGCGGTCTCGCCGGTGTCAATCTCTTTGCCCACAACCTGCGGTCGGCGGTTCGTCGTCGGTTGCCCAACTGGCACTACGTGGCAACCGACGCGCTGCCCGTTGCAGGCGCCGTCCGGATGGCACGAGCTACTTCCGCATGAGCACCTCGGCTGGCGTGCCCGTTATTTTGCCCCGCATCTGCGGCGCATGCTGTATTCTCGTGCATCAACCTGACCTCAGACATCAGAGTCGGCCAATCGTACCCTATGCTGACGTCAAAGACTGAAATCTCACACCGTCCTACTACTCGGATCGTCTCCACGCTTGTCGTTCTGATCGGACTTGCGATATCGATCGCCTCGTGCGCCGATCAACCTGAGCCCGTTGAAGAGAACATAGAGCCGTATCGGGTGCTGACGTACGGCCTATGGCGCAACGATTACGACTGGCCGCAGCGTCGAGACAACTTCATCGCGGCCCTCGAGAACGCCCAGCCTGACATCCTCTGCCTTCAGGACGTCGTGATGACCGCTGAGGAGAACCAGGTAGCTCAAATCGCCGACAGTCTGGGTTATGACTGGAGATTTGCCTCGACGGATACCAGCGGTATGGGTCACGGCGTCGCCATCCTGGCGCGCGATTCCCTGCGGAGCACCACGGAGCACGTCGTCGGGGATTCACTGTCCGTGGCACCCGTCGTAACCGCCGATGCCGACCTGGGTGGCCATCAGATCAGCGTCTACTGCACCATGCTCGAGCCGGTGGACACGGATTCTGCCGCCGGGCATCGCCAGGTGCAAGTCGAGGCGCTTGCGGAATTGGTCGATACGCGGCGCCGTGCGCAGCCGTCTATCGTACTGGGCAATTTTTTCGCCGAGCCCGGTGCTCCCGAGCTGGCAGCTATTCAGGATGTTCTCGAAGATCCGTTTGCCGACGTGTTCGGCGATGACCGCCCGTCGACGCAGAACCCCTTCGTCGGTCACCGCCCGCGCTGGACGAGCTACATCTTTCTTTCCCCGCGCTTCCCGCTCAACGTGTATGGAGGCAGGATCGTGCTGAATGAGCGCGATGACGCGGACATCTGGATGTCCGATCAGTTCGGCGTGGTCCTTGAGCTTCTGCCGGAGCGCGAGCCGTCACGGGCGGCGGCTGTAACGCCGTAGCGTAGCGATATTTCTGCGCTTGTAAAGCGTCTGGTACGAGCGGATATACCGCGCGCGTCTCGGGTTTACCGTGCCGGAGCCTACGAGTAACCACAAAGCGAGACGCGAGCAATGATTGATACGGCCGGTGCCAGCGCGCCACATGTTCAGTCGGTAAGGGAGGATTTCAGCGGGCGCGATCTGGCCAGGATGACGCCGCTGATCAACGTGCTGTCGAACGGTAGCCTGACGGTGGTATCGACGTCAACCGGCGCGTCGAGGATGCTTCACGACGGATTTCCCGTTACGCATTGGGAGGCCGTTGAGACGGCAAGCCTCGGTCGCCGCACGTTCGTCCGCGATGCCGAGTCGGGCCGCATGTGGTCGGTGGATGGTGACGTCGACCATCCCGATGACGTGCTCGTGTCGTTTGATGCGGGGCTGACGGAAACTTCGAGAACGGCGGAAGGCATCGAGACGACCACCTCTATCATTGTATTGTCGGATTCCGATGTCGAGGCGCGACGCATCCGTATTCGCAATACCAGTCCGTCACCCCGCTCGCTCGAACTACTGTCAATCCTTGACTTGTCCGGCGGCGGGGATGAGGTGCTCCCGACGAGCGGATACGATGCTCCATCTGGGTTTTTGCTCATTGGGCAGACCGGCGCGCGGCGTGTGAGCATCGAAACGCGCGGCCCTGGATCGGCGCAGACATTTGTGATCAGCACGGCTGACGTCATGGACGTGACGTCTTCGTCGTTCGACTGGATTGGCCGTGGATCGTCGCGGCGTTCGAGTTCAGAACGAACGTCCCTCGCGTCGCTGCACCGCATCACGCTCCGCTCACTGGAAGATGTGCAGATCTATCTTTTTACGCATGTGTCCGCAAAGGATAGTGCCGAGCCGCTGTTGCCGGTAGGGTCATCCGTCGACTTTGATAGCGAGATCAGGAACAGCGCGGGGCGAGAAGTAGAGCGGATGCTCATGCACCACGTACGCCCGGATCATGTCAGGTACTTTCGGCGCTTGGGCGGAGCCGTTGCATTCGACCTGCCGCAGTTCCGTGCTCCCGCCGATCTCGTTCGGCGTCTTCGGGTGCCGATTCATCAAATCGAACAGCACGGCCTCCAGGTTGGCCGACCGGCGATGGTGGCACGCGTGGCCGATGAGACAGAGATGAAACTTGTTCGGTGCCTGTTGACGGCGCACCGCTACTGGAGGAGCTCGGCAATCCCGATTGACCTCATGTTCCTGAACGATCGAAGTGAGACGGAAAGCGCTGAGAAGCTGCAGATGTTGATCGAGAATGAGGCAGCTGAGTTCGACGCCGCGCTGTACGAGCGGGGAGGTGTGCTGTCGGAGTATGCGGACGACATCCTGCATGAGGATCAGGTCGCCATACAGGCGTATGCGAGCTTCCTCGCGCCGGGCGAACTACCGCACATCGCCGACTTCCACTACACCGACATTGAAGAGGCGGCCGATCGGTATGTCGAGGCTGCAGCAGGTGCATCACGCAGGAGGTCCACTCCTTATCTGCGGACGAGCTTCTTCCACGATAACATAGAGGTCGGCGGCGCCGGTGGGATGAACGGCGACGATCCGACATGGGAGCACGGCACCGAAGAGAAGGAGGGGCTGAAGGATGCTCCTGTCCAGGCGTCGCAGCTGTTCTTCCTGCGTAATGAGACCGAGCGATCCTATCAGGCACTATCGCCGGTACTAAACAGGACTGCCGAACCACATGATGACGGCGGGTCGATCAGGTCTGATCTTTCCGCAGTTGCGAACCCCGACCAATCGGTACAAGTCGCGAGGTGGACCCTACATAATCTCCATTCAGAAGACCGAATGGTGTCGGCGTTTGTGATGTCGGACATCACATTTGGCACAAATAAGGCGTCGAATCGGCGTTTATCGTGCGCTACGTGGTTACCGCGCGACAAGGCGCTGCTCATGTATAACGGCGTCGAGGAAGAACTTCGGGAGGGGGGCATATTCGTTGCCGTTCGATCGGATCGTGCAGAGGTAATGTACTCGTCCGATCGCGTAGCATTCGTCGGGCGTAATGGGAGCACGCATCACCCGTTGCTTGTTCGAAGCGGAAGGGACCTGGATAATACCGCGGAAGATTGCGTGGCTTCGGCGCTGTTACTCCAGGCACGAATCGAACTGCGAGCCGGAGAATCGACGTCCATCGATTTCATAACGGGACGAGCCGCAAGTCAGCGAGAGGTACGGCGCCAGATTAAAGCAGCCGATCCGAGTCGTTTGTTTGAGTCGGTGTAATCCGACGGACGATCAGATGCTGAGGATCGAGATCCGACGCACGTGATCCTGTTGCATGTCGACATATGCGGCGGATAGTTTAGGCTGACTGTACGTGCCGTTGTGAGTTCGACATCCCTCAGTCACCATAGCCGATCCGGTGAAGTACGTCCTCGCTCTTGATCAGGGAACGACCAGTTCCCGTGCCATTCTTTTCGATGATGGGGGGCGACCTGTAGCCATCGCTCAGAGAGAGTTTCCCCAGTATTATCCAGAGGTCGGGTGGGTGGAGCACGACCCGCATGACATCTGGGCATCACAGGTGGGCGTTCTCGGGGAGACGCTGGCCAAAGCATCCGTTGAGATGCGCGACGTCGCGGCGATCGGTATCACCAATCAGCGCGAGACGACTCTTGTGTGGGAGCGTACGACGGGCCGCCCTGTCTACAACGCAATTGTCTGGCAGGACCGGCGGACTGCCGCTGTGTGCGACAACATGAAGCAGACCGGAGCCGCCGACCGCATCCGCGAGCTCACGGGTTTAGTCGTGGATCCCTATTTCTCTGCGACCAAAGTCGCCTGGATCCTGGACAACGTGCCGGGAGCACGGTCGCGGGCCGAAGCAGGCGAACTCTGCTTCGGTACGGTCGATTCATGGATCGTGTGGCGATTGACAGGCGGAAACCGGCATATCACCGATGTCACGAACGCATCCCGGACGATGCTGTTCGACATCCGGACGATGACGTGGTCCGACGAGCTTCTGAACGTATTCGGCATTCCACGAAAGATGCTCCCCGAAGTCGTGCCGTCCTCGGGGGTGCACGCCATGACGTCCGACGTCGTGCTCCCGGCGGAAATCCCCATAGCAGGCATCGCCGGAGATCAGCATGCAGCACTTTTTGGCCAGATGTGTACACGGCCGGGCATGGGCAAAAACACATACGGCACGGGTTGCTTTGTGCTCATGAATACCGGCAGCGCACCTGTGCAATCCGCGCACGACCTCGTTTCGACTATCGCGTGGCATACGTCTGACGCCACCACCTATGCACTGGAAGGCAGCATATTCGTCGCCGGTGCGCTCGTGCAATGGCTGCGCGATGGTCTTGGCATCATCAAGCGCTCGGAGGACGTCGAGGAACTGGCCGAGACCGTCGCCGATAACGGCGGCATCGTCGTCGTGCCCGCATTTACAGGGCTGGGTGCTCCGCACTGGGATCCACATGCGCGAGGCACGATCATCGGAATCACGCGAGGAACAACCGCGGGACACATCGCACGTGCCGCGCTCGAAGCGATTGCATTCCAGAGCCTCGACGTAATACGAGCCATGGAAGCCGATGCCGGCATCAGGCTCGCCGAATTACGAGTCGACGGCGGCGCATCCAGAAATAATCTGTTGATGCAGATCCAGGCGGACCTGCTCGGCGTGCCGGTCGTCAGGCCAACAGTCACCGAGACGACCGCGCTCGGAGCAGCGTATTTAGCCGGGCTCGGCGTAGGGCTCTGGGAAAGTCCGGACGAACTGGCTGGGCACTGGCAGGAAGAGCGGCGCTTTGAGCCGAATGTCTCGGCCGGTGAGCGCGACGGGCGCCACGCTGATTGGCAGCGCGCCGTGGAACGTTCACGAGGTTGGGCCGGCACGTGAGTACCCTCACCTGCGAAGTGCTACCGGGCAATTCGCAATGTGCGATATCTCCATGATCCCAACGCACTTGGGTGAAATGCGCGGGTTAGATCACCTGGAAGCCCTTTTTGTTTAAGGCGCGTGTGCCGGTCTATTTCGAAGAATCCGGCAAGCTGCGTATTTTGTGAGGCTTTGTTTGGCGTCCCCGAAAGAATGCCTCAATTATTTCGCTTTACATGAACGACCTCTCCCGGCTCACGTCCTGCGAATACGATCGGCGCATGGGGCAGAGCGATCGTCCTCCACCCACCCTTC
Organism: uncultured bacterium; assembly: GCA_965653075.1. Classification (GTDB taxonomy): domain Bacteria; phylum Bacteroidota; class Rhodothermia; order Rhodothermales; family CAZKDQ01; genus CAZRTY01. The sequence goes on along the minus strand of CBFGYX010000025.1, from coordinate 5,875 downwards.
CCCGGCCGCCTTTTCGTCCTTAGCTCATTCACACCGCGCGTGGAGCTCTCCGTCCTTCCTCCCACATCCCATCTCCCTTGTTTTGATTGTTGAACCGATGATTCCCGACATCGACGAAAGCCTCGAAGCCCTTTATCGGCAGGTCGTTGCTCGCAACCCCGGCGAGGCAGAATTTCATCAGGCCATTTACGAAGTCCTTGGATCGCTTGGCCCGGTCCTCGCGAAATACCCCGAGCTCCGTGGGCAGAAAATTATCGAGCGGATCTGTGAGCCCGAGCGCCAAATTATCTTTCGCGTGCCGTGGCAGGACGACAACGGCGAGATCCATATTAACCGCGGCTTCCGGGTCGAGTTTAACAGCGCGATCGGTCCGTATAAAGGCGGCCTCCGATTCCACGACTCGGTCTACCTCGGGATCGTCAAGTTTCTTGGATTCGAGCAGATATTCAAGAACGCCCTCACCGGTATGCCCATTGGCGGTGGGAAAGGCGGCGCCGACTTCGACCCGAAAGGACGGTCGGATGCCGAAATCATGCGCTTCTGTCAGAGCTTTATGACCGAGCTCTACCGGCATCTCGGCGAGTACACCGACGTCCCCGCGGGTGACATCGGCGTGGGGCAGCGCGAGATCGGCTATCTGTTCGGGCAGTACAAGCGGATCACGAACCGGTACGAGTCGGGCGTCTTGACCGGAAAGGGCCTGGACTGGGGAGGCTCGCTGGTTCGTCGGGAAGCGACGGGCTTCGGTCTCGTGTTCTTTGCCGAGGAGATGCTGAAGGCGAACGGCGATAGCCTCGAGGGCAAGCGATGCCTGGTTTCAGGCTCTGGAAACGTCGCGATTTATGCCATCGATAAGGTGACGCAGCTCGGAGGAACGGTCGTCGCGTGCTCGGACTCCTCAGGCGTTGTGCACGATCCTAACGGCATCGATCTGGAGCTACTGAAGCAGATCAAGGAGGTCGAGCGCGGACGTATTAAAGAATATGCGAAGCGCCGCGATGATGCCCGATATATTTCGAGCGGCAATATCTGGGAGATTCCTTGTGATGTGGCGTTGCCGTGTGCGACGCAGAATGAGCTGAATGGGAAAGACGCCGAAGCGCTCGTTCGGAACGGTGTGAAGCTCGTCGCCGAGGGTGCCAATATGCCGGCCACGCCCGAAGCCATCCGGGTATTTCGCGCGGCCAACGTCGCATTCGGCCCGGGCAAGGCGGCAAATGCGGGGGGCGTGGCTACGTCTGCGCTTGAGATGCAGCAGAACGCGAGCCGAGACCGCTGGACGTTCTCGTATACGGAGGACCGGCTGCAGGAGATCATGCAGAACATCCACACCGCGTGCTCCGAAACGGCGGCGGAGTTCGGCACACCAGGCGATTATGTCAACGGCGCGAACATCGCCGGATTCCTCAGAGTCGGCCGCGCGATCCTCGCACTCGGACTCGTGTAGTCCTCAAAATTCTGGCGGCTATATGCCGTCTTGCGTCCGCCTCATGCGGTCGAGTAAGCCGCTTAGCAGCTTGAGCTCGTCATCGTTAAGTCCGGCCGCGACGTCGTCCTGACAAGCAGCCACGACCGGGTCGAGGCGCTTCAGCAGCTCGCGTCCCTCATCCGTAATTCCGACTTGCACTACGCGCCGATCGTACGACGCACGTTCGCGCGAGACGAGGCCGACTTTCTCGAGCCGGTTCAGCAGGCGCGTGACATCCGGCGTGCGGTCGAGGAGCCGATTACCAATTTCGGAGCAGGGCATTTTAGCGGGATGACTTCCGCGTAGAATTCGCAGCACGTTGTACTGGGCAGGTGTCACGCCGAACGGCGCCATCTCAGCCGACAATTTACTCAGGATCCACGAGGAGGTAACCATAACATTCAACATTGCCTCGTGGCCGGGAGATAGAAAGTTATCTTGCTTGATATACTCGCGTAAGTTCACCGTAAACAGACTGTTATACCCAAAAATAATTGTGATGCAGCGAGGACAGAATAATCATACGATCCTGATGCTGCGCAACAAGATACGGTGCGGGTGTACAACAGACGATGCTGCTGAGTAAATCTGCTTCCTCGCGGATAGAATTATAATCGAGCGAGCAAGAAGAAAAGATCGCATTGGCGGTCCGATCCTGACCGCGGGCACGGATCGCGTGTCGATCTCGCGCGATTCCGAAGAGCCTCTATCGTTCCTGATAACCGCGATCGCCCGTCTGTTCAGAGCGATCAGCTAACTCATGGGCCGGAAGTTCGAACGAAAAGGAGGACCCTTCTCCCGGCGTGCTCCAAACGTTGAGTCTGGTCTGGTGGGCCGCCAGAATATGTTTGACGATGGCCAGCCCAATCCCCGTGCCGCCGTCGTCGCGGCCGCGACCTTTGTCGACCCGAAAGAACCGTTCGGTGAGGCGAGGGATGTGCGCGGCGTCGATCCCGACTCCGGTGTCGCGCACGATGATTGATACGGTGTCGCCATTTCGGACAGCCTCGAACGTGACCTCGCCGCCGCTGTCGGTGTACTTAACAGCGTTGTCGATCAGGTTCGTCAGCACCTGCCCGACGTACTGACGGTCTCCGAGAACGGTCGGTAGACCGACTGGCACGTTTCGCCGAAGCGTAATATTGCGCGAAGTCGCCCTCATCTCGAGCGCGTCGAATACCTCACGAGACAGCTCGTCGAGGTCGACCGGCTCGGTCGCCATGGTGAGCGTGCCCGTTTCAAGGCGCGATATATCGACAAGATCGCGGGTTAGTGCGCTGAGTCGCTCGGTGTTACGAAGGATGCGCTCGACGAATACATGGTTTACCTCCGGGTCGTTCAGGGCGCCGTCACGCAGCGTCTCGGCAAAGCCCTGGATCGCGAAGATGGGCGTCTGAAGTTCATGCGAGACATTGCCGAGGAATTCCTTCCGGTAGTTGTCCGTCCGGTTCAACTCGCGCATCCGGCGCCTCACCTCCGACGCGGCCTCGAAAGCCTCCCGACCCAGGTCATCGAGTTCATCATTGCCGGCACTCTCATAGGGCTCGAGCTCGTCGAGGTTTCCGCGGCGGATGCGATCGATCTGCCGGCGCGCGGCGGCTATTCGAGATGCGAGCGAAAGTTGCATCACGCCGAATGTGGTGAGGAAGGTGATGCCCGCCGTCACGCTCACGAGCGCCAGAGAAACCCACGGTACGAATATCGAAAGCGCAGCGCCGGCGAGGAAGGTGACGCCCGCCGTGATCGAAGCCGTTCGTACGGCGAGCGATTGGAACCACCGCAGCAGCATCATTCGACCGCCGTTATGCGACAAACTTATAGCCGACACCCTTCACGGTGTCGATATAATCGCTGCCCAGCTTCTCGCGGATCTTGCGTACGTGCACATCGACCGTGCGATCAACCACATACACGTCCTTTCCCCAGACGTCATCCAGAAGCTCCTGCCGGGTAAAGACTCGGCCGGGGTTCGACGCCAGGTAATACAGCAGTTCGAACTCCTTCCTCGGGAAGCGTAACTCCTCCGGCGTTCCATTTTGCGAAGGCCGCACGACCAGGTAGCGATCCCGGTTGATCTCGATATCGCGGATCGTGAGCATGTCGGGTGGATCCTCAGAGCGGCGCGTCGTTCTGAGCAACGCCCGCGCCTGGCTGAGTAGCACCGACACGGAGACCGGCTTGCTGAGGTAGATATCGGCCCCGGAATCGAGGCCCTCGATCTGATCGTCTTCCTCCGTTTTCGCCGTCAGCATGATGATGGGCAGCTTCCGGAGGACGGCGTCACTGCGGATACGCCGGCATGCCTCGATGCCGTCCATGCGCGGCATCATGATATCGAGGACGATGATGTCGGGCGGTGTCTCGCGTGCGAGATCAAGCGCTTCAATGCCGTCCCGCGCCGTTGTGACGCGGTAGCCGTCCTGCTGGAAATTGTACGACAGTAGATCAAGCAGGTCCTTCTCGTCGTCCACGATCAGGACGAGCGGACGATCGTCGTCGGTCTGAGTGCCCGTCATCGGCAGGTCTGTGTGAGTATGCAACTGCCGGCAAGTTAACCTTCCGTTACGACCCCAGTTTTACCGCACCGTTAACAGCGGGAAGTTCATGACTGAGAAGACGGGACAGTCTCTATCCCCACCGATCGATCAGGCACAGCCAATTCATTAATCCCCGGCATCACCGCCCACCAATCCGGCGCCGCCATCCCACATCACACCATCGTCAGCCAGCCGTATGGGTCATCGCCTTTCTGGATGACATCGAAAAATGCGCTCTGGATTTTCTCCGTGATCGGGCCTCGCTTGCCGCTGCCCACCGTGTGCTTATCCACCGACCGCACCGGGGTGATCTCGGCGGCTGTGCCGGTAAAGAAGATCTCGTCGGCCACATACAGCGCTTCACGCGGCATACGTGTCTCGCGCACCTCATAGCCAAGCTTGTCGGCAAGTACCAGCACGCTCTCACGAGTGATTCCCGGCAGAATCGACATCCCCACCGGCGCCGTGTGGATCACGCCGTCGCGGATCACGAACAAGTTCTCGCCGCTGCCCTCAGCCAGATAGCCATCGGTCGTCAGCATAATGCCTTCCGTATAGCCGTTCAGCACGGCGTCCATCTTTACGAGGGAGGCGTTGAGATAATTGCCGCCTGCTTTGGCAAGGGCAGGAAACGTGTTGGCCGCCATCCGATTCCAGGATGCAACCTGAACGTCGACGCCGTTCTCAAGCGCCTCCGCACCCAGGTACGCGCCCCATTCCCACACCGCAATCACCGTCTCGACATCGTTCTTCAGCGGGTTGACACCCAGCGATCCCATCCCCCGGAATACAACCGGCCGGATATAGCACGACTCCAGGCCACTGTCTCGGATGGTTTCGAGAACCGCCGCCTCAAGCTCATCGAGCGAGTACGGAATCTCCATCCGATAGATCTTAGCCGAGTCGATCAGCCGCCGCATGTGCTCGCGCAGCCGCAGCACACCCGAGCCACGCTCGGTGTGATAACAGCGGATGCCCTCGAACACCGACGAGCCATAATGAACGACGTGCGAAAGAACGTGGATACGGGCGTCTTCAAAGGGGATGAGCTCGCCGTTAAACCAAATCTTATGTTGCTGCATATCGATGAGACTATGCGCCGACCGGCGCTGACCGCGGATGATGATTGGCGTCCAAATGTAGACATCGCCGCTTGCATAGTCCAAGCGCGGCGCTCACTCCTCAGCGCTTGCGCTGGTCCTGTACGCCGTATTTTTTGGGGGAAACCGGGTGAGGCCGCGCTGCGGTCCATCAACCCTGCGCCGGGACGCCCGTGGCGGGCGCTCCGGCTCGCGGCTCTCGCACCAAAAGTTCGGACGCACGGCCCGAGGCGCCGGCTTCAACGGAATCGCACCGGAGTGCAACGTGCGCGCCGGATCTATCTCGGCCGATGGTCATTTCTCGACATAGTGCCGCCTCCTTACCGAATGCTCATCACGTGATCCCATGAGGAAAAAAATCAAGTGGATCGTCATCGGCGCCGCCGCGATCTATTTTCTGTTCGTCATCGTCAACGCCGCGGGGATCTTCCACTCCGAGCCCTACTACGAGGTGCCGCACGGCAACCATTCGCACTACGTGCCGATTGATCGCGATAAGCGCGTGTCGGTCGGCTCGTTCCCCACGCGCCCGCCTGGCCCCAACGAACGCATCACGCCAACCGGTGAGATCGTGCAGGTAGAACCAGAACCGGCGGAGGAGTAAAATGGGAGGTTCTCGGTTTTTGGTTCTCGGTTTTTTGGTTATCGGTTATTAGTTCTCAGCGTGCTACTGATGCCTGTAAACTGATAGCTGAAAACTGATAGCTGTGAGCTATGAGCCGAGAGCTGAAAACTGATTACCAACAACCAAAAACCAAAAACCAAAAACC
>CBFGYX010000024.1:0-12564 GCA_965653075.1 uncultured bacterium | reverse complement strand
TGCCTGAGACAGAGCCGCCGGGGATGTACCACCAGTCGGCGCGATTGAGGCCGTAGCCCGTCGTAATTGAACTCGAGCCCACGCCCGACACGAACGAAGCGGTGTTGCAGCCCGGGTTGACGCCGAGGACAAAGTTCATCGCGTTCAGAATGTACTCCGGCCCGACGATGTCAGGAAAGGCGCGGTGCAAATGGTACTGCCGCACGCCGAATTCCTGGATACCCCATCCTGCACCCCAGATACCCGGTTGGTAGGGCACGCCATAAGGCGTGTCTCGCTGAAGAAGTTCGACACGCTGATGATGTTCACGCACGGCATCGCGGATCGCCGATTCGAAGACGTCGTCGTCGAGGTAAGGCAGCGCACGCCCTACGGCCCAGCCGATCGAAGCGATACGTGCCACGATGGCCTCGCGATGTTCGAGCAGGAAGGCGGCGTAGTCGTGATGCCCCGTCGTCAGGAGGAGCTCAACAGCCGCAATCACGCGGTCGTCGAAGCCGGAATCTGGTGCGCGGTCATGCGTCCATAGCGCCTCAGCTGCCGATGTGCTCTCATGAGCCATCCGAGGATTGTACTCGGCGAGCACGCGACCGGCAATCGCCAGGGCAGCAATCCCCTTGTATTCGCGCGACGGATGAACTTCTGTGAAGACCCAGCGGTCGTCGGGAATCGACGAGTGGGTGGCCGTTCGGCCGCCCTCCGGCAGGTCAGCGTCGAAGAGGAGATTGTCCGAGTAATTGAGCGGATCTCCGATGAGGCGGTATTGCTCGAGCGTCGGAACGATGATGCCGCGGTAGAGGCGGCCAAGTGCCTTGTATCCGCCGAGCACAGTCAGTACGCCGTGCTCGATTTGCTGCAGCAGGTCGGGCACACCGTCCGGCTCGTGAATGCGGACGAGGCGAGATTCCTGATCGATGAACGTGTTGTCGTGATCAACGCCGAACGACTCGTAGGCAGCCGACAGGATATAGACTTCGTCGGCCTGCGATTCGATACGCAAATCGTCGTCGCCCGCGTCGTGCCAGCCGCCGCGATCCAGTCCCGGCACATGGTCGCCGGGCTCAAACCGCGTGAGCGTCGACGGCCCCTGCACATATCCATCGAAATGATTCAGGTCGACGGGCGCCATCCGTGCATCGTCGAGATGACACGCGCCGTGCCAGGTGCGGTAGTTCTCTTCCACACGCATGTGGCACATCTGTACCGGCAGGAAATACTCAAGCGTCGGCTGCCAGACGTGCCGGTCGAAGACGTCGTCGGCGATTCGAAACGGATGCGTGCGCACATCCCCATATTCGACGACGTACATCCCCGGATCTCGGACGTCACTGAAGTCGAACTGGAGGTAATCATACCGGAGAAATCGGCCCCACTCGCTCGGTGCTCCGGTTAAGGCTTCGGTGAAGCCGCCATCCTCCGAGACACGCATAATGCGTGCTGCGGCGCGTTCGTCTACGCGCGGATCCAGCTCGATTACGGCCACTTTCGGCTGTTGCGGATGATACCCGACCTGCGACACTTGAACGACAGGGCCGTGTCTCCACTCCGGGTCGCCGTGGGGTTCGACGTACCATTGAACCGCGGCCACAGTCGCGTTTCTCGGGATGGGCGATCGAACGATGAACCAGCCGTTATTGTGCTGCATGCGCCCATCCAGCAGTTGCAGGTCACCGGTGAGGCTTTCGATAGTGAAATGCCGAAGTTCGGCTTCGGGAGCGACGGACAGCTTGCGGCCCTCGGCAAGCGCAAGCGGAACGATGTTGCCTTCGGCATCATGGGCAACCGGACCGTTCGGCTGAAGCGGGAAAATTCCGGAGGCGTCATCCAGGTACCAGCTCCTGCCGAACAGCGCCGTAGGGAAAAGCTCGAGGTTGAAGCCGACGCGGCCGATCCATTCCTCAGGCAGGGGACGATCGAGGTCCACGGTAATCAGAAATCCTTCACCCTGCGGCTCGACGCTGATATTATAGACGAACGTGAGATCCGGATAAATCAGCGGGTTGAACCCTTGCATGTGCTTGCTCGAATCCGGGTACATCAACGCCGCGGTGATCTTGCAGGCATCCCCATCAACAAGCCTGTCGAGCTCTTTTGGAACGGGAGCCCATTGTCCCGGCGCGGCTTCGAGCCTGATGTCGCCATTGCTGGCGATACGTTCGCCGTGCTGGATGACACTCACTCCGCCCTGATGACCTTCCGGATAAAAATCCTGAAACACCATCACGCTCACACCCGGCTTCTCAAAGTACTCGAGATCATTCAGTTGAAACCCGTGCTGCGCATGAACCAGCGTCGACGGTATAAAGAGCAGTAACACAACGAGCAGTTCGCGGGTGCGCTTCATCAGGAGGAGCGGTGGGTACATAGCGTCGGGGGAGATATGGCCGGGTTGGTTGCTTCAGTGTGCCGCGGCTTCGAGCCTGCGGATGACGTTCATCAGCGCGCGTCCATCATGATAGGCGCCTTTCCAGATATGCGACTTCGGGCCCACGGCAAATTCGGGTTGCTTATCGATGCCGCCCTCGAACCATCCCCCATAAACCGGGTCGACGAGGTAGCCGCGGATGTAGGCCCAGAGATCGAGGAACCGGAGGTCGTATCGATTCGGGTCGTCTGGGAATTCGTCGGCCATCAGAAGAAGCGTGTTCAGCCCTTCGGCCTGCGCCCACCAGTTCTTGGTCGCCCGAATAACCTGCGGCGAAATCTCCCCTTCGAAGTAGTATCCGGCGTCGACAAATCCGCCGACTTCTTCATCCCACCCGAACTGCAGTGCGTGGTCGACCATCTTCTTGGCGGCCGAAAGCGTCACGCCTCGATCGGACATCCCGGCTACATCTGATGCTTCGAGCATCAGGTATGCTGTCTCGACGTCGTGACCGTACGAGACGTGGTCGAAGTAAAAGTTGGCTTCGCGTACGGCATCGGATGAGTCGCGGTAGGAGATCGGCTGCCAGTCGGCCGTGGAGAACAGCGTGAGGAATCCGGGTTCGACCGTCAGGGTGTCGCGTATAAGCTCGAGCATCTGCCGAAGGCGCATGCCCAGGTGCTCATCCGGCCAGACCTGGTACAACTCGGTGAACGCCTCGAGGATGTGGATACTGGAGTTCTGATCCTTGGGCGGCGTGGCATTGTAGCCGTCGCGCAAGGCCGTACCGTCTCGGCCAATGAACTGAAAATAACCGCCATGCCGTGCATCATATGCATGGTGGTCGAGCCATCGGAATGACCGTTTCGCGAGTTCGAGCGCTTCCGGATCACCTGATGCATGGTAATAGGCGGCAAGCCCGTATATCGCGAATGCAATTCCATATGCCTGCTTGACGAACCGGCCATCGTCTTCGGGAATCGGTTGCCCCTCACGCGTGACCATCATATAAAAGCCGCCATGCGCATCATCCCACATCACATCCCGCAGGAACCGGTAACCGTGCTCGGCCCAGGGTAGGAACTCGGATCGACCGGGAAGAAATAACGCTGCCCGTGAGAGCGTCCACAGGTGACGCGCCTGCGTGACGAGCATCTTGTCCTGCGCACCGCTCGGCTGCCAGCGACGGTCCAGATCACTCAGATATCCACCTTCCTCAAAATCAAGCACGGACGGATACCACCGATCAAGCAGATCAGCCTCCAACGCGTGCCTTACATGGCCGGCGAGTGCCGCCCTGACCTCGGCCGTGAGAGCCGGCGACTGAGCCTGCGCCACTGCGGTAATCCATATCGTGGGCATCCTGCGGGAGAGGTCGCAAGCCCCGGTAACCGCTGCAATTAAAACAGCAGCGATGACTGCGCGGAGTATCGGCGGATGGAGAGTCATACGGAGGGTTAGAGATGATCGCATGCAAACTTATTCAGTCGCCAACTTTAATCAAATTGATTTAATAAAGCCGTTGGGTCAGTAGGTCAGAGACGGAAATCCTCTCTTATCAATGGATGGCGTATTGATCTACGCTGTTCAACGGCCGATCTTAAGGCGATCCATCCTTCATTACCGATCTCCTCCGCCATGTCTCGATTACTCGTCCTCTGCCTGGCCATCTGTCTGTCATTGATGATCGTGCCCGATGCCACGGCCCAGCTTTCTACGGCGCGCTTGTTTGGAGATGGGATGGTGATGCAGCGTGGCCACGCCGTTCCTGTTTGGGGCGAGGCCCCGGCGGGTGCTGAGGTTCTGGTGGGATTTCACGGCGTGGGATCCGGCCGCCAAGAGCTCATCGCGACAGCAGACGCCGAGGGCACATGGCGCATCGAACTTCCGGCCATGGAAGCGGGCGGACCTTACACCATGACGATTGAATCGGGCAACGAGAGCCTCCGGTATAGCGACATCTGGATCGGAGACGTTTGGGTTGGCTCGGGCCAGTCAAACATGGAATGGACCGTTGCCGACTCCGATAATGCGGACGCCGAGATTGCGGCGGCCAATGATCCGCTTATCCGCCACTTCAAGGTGCCCCAGTCGTGGTCGTATCAGCCGGAGGATGAATTGGCTGGAGGAGAATGGGAGGCAGCGAGTCCGGCGACTGTTGGCGACTTCACGGCGGTCGGTTATTACTTCGCACGCGAGCTGCGCGAGCATGTCGGGGTGCCGATCGGAATCATCAACTCATCCTGGGGCGGTAGCCGTCTGGAGCCGTGGATGAGCGCGGAGTCGCTTGGCATGGATGAATCAGCCGTAGCAATGCTGCAGGAAGAGGAGAGTGAATACGGCCGGCGCATTATCGCAAGTCTTACCCGGCGCCTGGGCGAGCTCCCCACCCAGGATGCCGGCCTCGTCGATGGCGTGGCGCACTGGGCTGCGGTGGATGAAGACGATACAACGTGGGACGTCATCAATGTACCGGGTGTCTGGGAGGAGCAAGGTTATGACGGGATGGACGGTGTGGCCTGGTACCGGACGTCGTTCGATTTGTCGGAAGAAGAAGCATCGTTCGACCTGCGCCTGCACCTTGCTATGATTGACGACGCGGATATCACGTATGTGAACGCGCACGAGGTAGGACGCGGGATGGAGTATAACAGAGCTCGTATTTACGACGTGCCGTCATCGGCTCTTGTGCCTGGAAGTAATGTGCTCGCGGTGCGAGTGACGGACTTCCAGGGTGGAGGCGGCATCTACGGCAGCGCGTCTGATGTTTATGCCGAAACGAGTGACCGGCGGATTGATCTGGCGGGGGAGTGGCGTTTTAAAGTAGGAGCGGTCACGATGAACCTCGAAGGCCGCAAAAATGCCGTGCCGACGTTGCTCTACAACAAGATGATCCACCCGATGCTCGACTTCCCCATCGCCGGCGTGATATGGTATCAGGGTGAGTCGAACGCATATCCGGGCCAGGATTATGAGTACCGTGATCTGTTTAAGACGATGATCACCGACTGGCGCGACAGATGGAACGTCGGCGACTTCCCATTCCTGTGGGCACAGCTCGCCAACTACATGGACGCAGACGAGCAGCCGGCGGAGAGCAACTGGGCGGTACTGCGCGAATCCCAGACAGCGGCGCTCGAATTGCCCGCCACAGGGCAGGCTGTGATTACGGATATCGGCGATCCCAACGACATCCACCCGCGCAATAAACAGGATGTCGGGCGCCGGCTTGCGCTCGCGGCTCGCAAGATCCACTACGGCCACGACGTCGTGCACTCGGGTCCGATGTACGCATCCCACGATACCCGGGACGGGCGCATCGTGATCTCGTTCGATCACGTGGGCGGCGGACTGGAGGTCAGGGGAAATGAATTAGGCGGATTCGCCATCGCAGGCGATGACGGACGGTTCGTCTGGGCAAACGCGACAATTGACGGGGATACCGTGGTCGTCTGGAGCGACGACGTCAGCACACCGGTCGCGGTCCGCTATGCGTGGGGGGATAATCCCGACCGCGCTAACCTGTACAATGCCGAGGGCCTGCCGGCGGCATCGTTCCGGACAGACGCGCCTTGATTGCCGCTCCGTAAACGACTGAAAACAAGAAAGCCCCGACGCCTATGGTGCCGGGGCTTTCCCTTATTAAAGGATATCAGGGCCTCCTTATGAAACGAGCTTCGCCTCCAACTCGATCTTCACGGAGCTTAGCGCCTGCGAGACGGGACAGTTCTTCTTAGCACCTTCGGCCTGCTCGAGGAACGTGGCTTCGTCGATGTTTGGGACTTTTGCATCCGTCCGCAGCACGATACGAGTGATTCCGAATCCCTCGCCCTGCTTCTCAAGATGCACGGTTGCCTCGGTATCGACATGGTCGGGCACGAAGCCCGCTTTGCTCAGGCCGGCCGATAGTGCCATCGAGAAGCAGCCTGCATGCGCGGCTGCGATCAGTTCCTCGGGGTTCGTCCCCGTTCCTTCCTCGAAGCGCGATGAAAATGAGTACTGGCCCTCGTAGGCGCCACTCTGCATTTTCATCGTGCCGTTTCCACTCTTCAGGTCGCCGCTCCAGCGGGCCGTGGATTTACGTGCGGGCATTGCTTATTACGGATAAAAGGGTGAAACAGATGTCGTGTGGCGGGCGCAATAGGTATGAGGCCTGAACGCGCCCTGAATTCGTCAAGATCGGATAAGGATGATGGCGAATACATGCATTCTAGCACAAATTGCGTAACATATTCCAGACGCATTGTTTAACCGAACCCACGTGGCCTTGCGATCCCACCAGAGCGATGACAATAGCAGCGAGATGCTGCTCGACGATTTATCGCAAAAGCTCGGAATATCGTCTCAGACCCTGGTCGGGTGGATTGATCGCCGCCTCGTCGAGGCCAAGCTCAACTGGTCGCTCTCGAAGGACAACGTGGAGATGCGGACCATTGAACTGGAGGAGGATACCCTGCAGTTTCTTGAGACATTCGCCGCGGATTACAGAAAAGAGACAGTGACACGCCCCGAGGCACGGCGGCTTCTCAAGAATGCAGACGCCCGCGTGGTCAAACGGCTGATCCGCGCGGGATCAATCGATACCGTCCAGGTTGGCGACGAACTGCGCGTGGTCGTAGGATCGATCGAAGACTATCTCATCCAGCGCGAGCAGAACGGCGGCGAATAGCTGGGCCCTCATCCCACAACAAAATCGGCGCAAGCAGGTAACGTCGGGCGCTACGTCAACAAGCAATACCGATAAAATCGAATGGAAATGACAGTCACCGGCGCAGAGGAAGTTCGATGGGACCTGACCGATCTCTATGCCGATGTCGACACGCTCGAGAACGACCTCGCACAGGCAGATGATGACGCGGACGCCTTTGCCGACGATTATCGTGATCAAGTCGCGCAGCTCGACGCCGAAGGCCTTGCGGCTGCGCTGGCTCGATACGAAGCGCTGCAAGATCGGCTCGGACGCTGCTACACGTACGCATACCTGAATTGGTCGACAGCGACTAACGATGAAGCTCGCGGCGCGTTGTTGCAACGTGTGCGGGAAGCCTACACGCGCATCGCGCAGAAACTCATTTTCTTCGAGCTCGAGTGGTCGAAAGCCGACGACGACCACGCCGATGCGCTGCTTCGGGACCCGCGTTTGGCGCAGTACCGGCACTACCTCGAGCTGGAGCGCCTGCACCGCAAGTACCTCTTGACCGAGCCCGAGGAGAAGATCCTCGCTGAGAAATCGATCACAGGCGCATCGGCCTGGAATCGGTTCTTCGACGAAATGATGGGGGCCGCTCGCTTCATCCTGGACGGCGAACCGCTGTCACAACAGGAAATCCTGGCCAAGCTGTACGATTCTGACCGCACCCTGCGCCGCCGCGCGGCGCTCGCGTTCACCGAAGGTCTCGTTGAACGGAGACAACAGCTAAGCTTCGTCTTCAACACGCTGCTGGCCGACAAAGCCTCGAACGACCGACTCCGCGGCTTCGAGCACTGGCTGAAGAGCCGTAACATCTCGAACGAGGTCGAGGATGAGACTGTGGAGGCGCTCATCGCAGCGGTGACGTCTCGGTATGATCTCGTCGAGCGCTTTTACAGACTAAAGGCGCGGCTACTCGGCCTGGATGACATGATGGATTATGACCGGTACGCTCCCATCGGGGAGTCAGACCGGCATTATGATTGGGATGAAGCGCGTGAACTGGTTGTGTCGTCGTATAACGATTTCCACCCGCGGATGGGGGAGATCGCAGCAAAGTTTTTTGACGAACGGTGGATCGACGCGCCGGCAACACCGGGCAAGCAGGGAGGAGCGTTCAGCCACGGCGCGGTGCCGAGTGCTCATCCGTATGTGCTGATGAACTACACCGGCAAGATCCGGGATGTCCAGACATTGGCGCACGAACTCGGGCACGGCGTCCATCAGTACTTGTCCCGGAAGCAGGGCGTGCTCCAGGCCGGCACACCGCTGACAACGGCAGAGACGGCCTCCGTATTCGGAGAGATGCTCGTCTTCCAGCGGATGATGCGTCGGGAGGAGGATCCGAAAACGCGGCTCGCAATGCTTAGCGGCAAGATCGACGACACCATTGCCACGGTCTTCCGGCAGGTGGCCATGAACCGGTTTGAAGATCAGATCCACAACGAACGGCGTACGAGCGGCGAGCTACCGGCTGAGCGTTTTTCGGATGTGTGGATGGAGACGCAAAACGACATGTTCAAGGGCAGCGTCACGCTGGGAGAGCATTATCGACACTGGTGGAGCTACATCCCCCACTTCCTGCATTCTCCGGGGTACGTCTACGCCTACGCCTTCGGCGAATTGCTCGTCTTCGCGCTGTATGCGCGTTACCAGCAGGTGGGCGAATACTTCGCTGAAGATTACATCGGACTGCTTGAATCGGGGGGCTCGGATTGGCCCCACGTGCTCGTCGGTAAACTCGGCGTGGACCTCACCGACCTGTCATTCTGGGAGAAAGGCATGCTCGAGATCGAAAAGTTGATCGAACAGGCGGAGGCGTTGAGTTAGCGTCATGCGATGGGCTCTGAGCTGTGAGCGGCGATAAGTTCTGAGGGGCGATCAGCTCTGAGGGCCATGAGCGGTGAGCGATGAGCTCCGGGCGATGGGCGGTGAGCTGTGAGCGGCGAGCGATGGGGCGGTGGGCTCTGAGCAATGATCGCTGAGCAATGAGCGCTGATGGTTTCGGACGACTAACGGCTAGGAGCTTAGCCCTTACAGCTACTGCTCAGAGTTATATCCAAATCTTGTGTATGGCATGATTAGGCGAGCTACCGGCTGAGCGTTTTTCGGATGTGTGGATGGAGACGCAAAACGACATGTTCAAGGGCAGCGTCACGCTGGGAGAGCATTATCGACACTGGTGGAGCTACATCCCCCACTTCCTGCATTCTCCGGGGTACGTCTACGCCTACGCCTTCGGCGAATTGCTCGTCTTCGCGCTGTATGCGCGTTACCAGCAGGTGGGCGAATCCTTCGCTGAAGATTACATCGGACTGCTTGAATCGGGGGGTTCGGATTGGCCCCACGTGCTCGTCGGTAAACTCGGCGTAGACCTCACCGACCTGTCATTCTGGGAGAAAGGCATGCTCGAGATCGAAAAATTGATCGAACAGGCGGAGGCGTTGAGTTAGCGTCATGGGATGGGCGGTGAGCTGTGAGCGGCGATAAGTTCTGAGGGGCGATCAGCTCTGAGGGGCGAGCGATGGACGATGAGCGGCGAGCAATGGGCGATGGGCCATGAGCGGCGAACAATGGGCGATGAGCTCCGAGCGATGGGCCGTGGGCTCTGAGCAATGATCGCTGAGCAATGAACTCTGAGCAATGAGCGCTGATGGTTCGGACGACTAACGGCTTGGAGCTTGGCCCTTAGAACTCACGGTAAAAGCTCAAGGGTCACGCTCAAACCGCCAAGCTCAAAGCTCAAAGCACACTGCTCAAAGCACACTGCTCACAGCTCAAAGCTCACAGCTCACAGCTCACAGCTCACCGCTCACAGCACACAGCTCAAAGCTCACCGCTCAAAGCACACAGCACACTGCTCACCGCTCACCGCTCAAAGCTCAAAAGCTTACCGGCGGATCTGCAGCATCTCACGCGGTGCGTCGCTCAGGCTCTCCGCACCGTCCGCTGTGATGACGACATCGTCTTCAATACGCACACCGCCGCGGCCGCGCAGATAGATGCCCGGTTCAATCGTGAAGACCATGCTCGGCTCCAGCTTCATGTCGTTCCCCGCACGGATATACGGCTCCTCATGCGACTCCAGGCCAAGCCCGTGCCCCGTCCGGTGGATGAAGTATTCTCCGTATCCGGCGCGTTCGATCACACCCCGCGTCGCGGCGTCGACATCGCCGGCAGCCACGCCCGGACCAGCCACGGCACGACCGGCGGCGTTCGCCTCAGCGACGATTGTGGCAATATCCGCCAGTTCGCCAGAGACCTCCCCAAACGCATACACACGGGTGAGATCCGACATATAGCCGTCGATATTGGCGCCCCAGTCGATCAGCACGAGCTGATTCTGCTCGAGCGTTCGGTCACCCGGTGATGCATGTGGGTTCGCGCTTTCGGCTCCGAAGGCCACGATGGGATCGAACGGCAACTCGGCAGAAGATCCGAGCCGCAGCATGTGCCGGATCAGCTCCGAGGCAACGTCCTTTTCGGTCATCCCTTCACGAATCTCCTCGACGGCCGCCGATACTGCGTCCTGAGCCACATGTACGGCGCGGCGGATCGATGCGATCTCAGCTTCATCCTTGTACATGCGCATCGCCGCTATGACCGCTTCGGCATCCTCAAATCGCGCCTCTGGTGCAGCCTTCTCAAGCAGGCGTAGTTCGAGAAAACGCAAAACGCGAGGCTCTACGCCGATCCGCTTTCCATTAAGGCCTGCTGTGCGGGCACCCTCGGCAAATACACCGGCCCAGGTGGATACATCTTCCCCATACAGGTAATGCGTCAGTTCGTATTCAACCGCGTCGAGCTTGGCAGCCTCGAGCTCCGGCAAGATGATGACCGGCTGATGTCCCGGCCGGAAGATCATCACCACAGGCCGCTCGCTGAGATGAAAGCCGAGCCCGCTCAGATAGCCCAGCGTCGGGCCGGGATTGACGATGAGGGCGTCGAAACCCGCCTGCTCAATAAGATTATCGAGCCGTTGATGGCGCGCGCGAATAAGAGAGGTGTCCATAGGAAATCAGATTAATTCGTGCCTTGGAACGATACGGGATATGTGCCGAGGGTGCGCGTGGGTCGGTGGTTTTCCTTTCAAAATCATATCTTTTAATGTGGATTATACCCTTAGGCGTGGCATCTTATATGGCATCTTATGAACGACGACGCCCGAGCGCGTCTCATACAGACGCCGATCCTCTCCGCACATCTGTTGTCCACGTCGGTAAATCCGTAACGCGCGCAGTTTTTGATGATGTTTATCGCTTTCGGCGTTAACCACGAAACGGCTCCTGTCCGCGTACGCGAGCAGGTTGCGATGAATGAGGCGCACCTTCGCTCGGTGTATCGGAGAGCCGTTGAAGAGGGGATTGAATGCGTCATCGTCTCAACGTGCAACCGCACCGAAGTGTATCTCGTGGGCGATGCACGTGATGCGGCACGCGTAAGGGAGCTGATAACCGAGGAGACGCGGGCCGACTGGCCGAGCGAATACGGCTTCAATCTCAAGGATGAAGAAGCCGTCCGCCATGTGCTTGGTGTGGTGATGGGGCTGAATTCGCTGGTTCTCGGCGATGCTCAGATCTTCTCTCAGGTCAAACAGGCGTATCAGGTAGCCGTTGATGAGCAGGCTGTCGGCACGGTCCTCCATCGTTTAATGCATACGGCATTTCGGGGGGCGAAACGCGTCATCGCCGAGACGCAGCTGACCAGCGGCAATGCGTCCGTTTCGGGCGCCACTGTTGCCATCGCTCGGGATTTCTTCTTCCGCCGGGGAGAGGAGCTGGCCGATAAGCGCGCCTTCGTCATCGGCGCGGGACAGATGGGCCGGCTCGCCGTCGAAGCATTGCGGAGCGCAGGCGTGGACTCGGTTCAGGTGACCAACCGCACGGCCGACCGCGCGCGGCATACGGCAGCTACGTACGGTGCCGCAGTCGTAGCATGGGAGGAACGCCACGCCGCCGTTGACCATGCCGATATTGTGGTCGTGGCAACCGGTGCCTCGGCTCCGATCTTGTTGGGAAGCAAATTGAACCATCGCGCGACACCGGCCGTCGTCTTCGATATTTCGGTACCCCGGAATGTCGACCCCGAGATCAGATCGTTGGACCGATATCATCTCGTGGATCTGGACGTGCTGAACGAGATGCTTATCAAGTCCGAGCGGGTGCGCAAGGAGTCGGTTCCCGCTGCCGAGTCTATCCTCGCTGAACTGCTTGATGAGTTCGTCGCGTGGGTGTTTCATTACCAGGCAATGAATCCTGCTGTGAGCGCGATAGCAAGTGCTTTCGAGCACATTCGCCGGCAGGAGATCGATAAACATGCGCACCGCTTTTCCGAAACCGATCGTGAGGAGCTCGACGAACTGACCCGATCGATCATGCAGAAGCTGCTCGCGATCCCGATCGTTAGATTAAAATCCGCGAGTCCTGAAAGCATCAAATTCACGAAAGGCATCGAGCTGCTGCATTACTTGTTCTCGCGGATCGGATGTGATGATGCCGAGGCAGCGCCG
>CBFGYX010000023.1:0-12681 GCA_965653075.1 uncultured bacterium | reverse complement strand
ATCGTCATCCATCCGCCGTCCGAAACCAACAACCAACCACCAAGAACCATCAACCAACTACCAAAAAGAGTCGTGCCCCGGCCTTGCAGCAGGACGCTGTCAAAGCACGGGGCACGATCCTCCATCCCTCATCACACCCGTTTAGATCCCGGCCGCGAATAGCTGTTCCGTTCAGTTCGGGGGCCAATGTCCAATTGCCTTTCGTGTTACATGTGTTCCGTGGGAACGTGCGACGGCATGGCTCAGAACGGATTGCGAGAGTCGTTGCGTTGAGCTAAAAAGATGCTGACGACGAGCGCGAATCCACAGCCAACTGCGGCGAGGAACAGGATCATCGCGAACGCCGGGTAGCCGAAGAATTGGAACTCCGTATCGATCTGCATCAGCATGGCCGCGCCGACGATAAGCGCCGCGAGGACGATGGCAAGGGAGAGCCGGTTGATCATGCGGTGGGCGTTAGTCAGCACGTGCGGCTCATCCAGAGCCTTGATGCGGAGCGTGAAGCGGTCGTCGGCGAGCTTATCGCTCAGCGTGTTAAGGCGCGGCGGGAGGCTCCGTGCGAGGTCCTGCAAGTCGAGCGCAGCCCCCATAAGGCTGCCCGGGGAGAAAGAACTCGCCACCTGGCGCTGCAGGATACGGCCCGTCTGGTTCCGGATGATTTCGCGCGGCGCTACGTCCGGCGCGAGCAGCTTGCTGATCTCGTCGAGGCTCAGGAGCGCCTTCCCCAGCATCGCGAGCGAGCTGGGCGGTTGAAGCCCCGTCTCGCCGCTCGCCCGCAGCACCTCGAGCAGCAGTCGGCCCACATTGACGTCACGCATATCGTTATCCATGTGCTGCGTCACCAGGCGCTCGATCCGCATCACAAAACCGTTCTCGTCGAAGTCGGCAAGCGGACGGCTCATCGCGATCGCGTGGTCGGCAGACTCGCGGCCGCGTCCTTCCGTGATCGCGATGAGAAGCTTCATGAGCTGCTGCCGCATCTCCGGCCCGATGCGAGCGACCATCCCCAGGTCGAGCAGTGCGAGGCGGCCGTCGTCGGCAATCATGATGTTGCCCGGATGCGGATCGGCGTGAAAAAAACCGTGGCGTAGAACCTGGTCGAGATACGCACGCAGCAAATCGGCCGAGAGCGCCTCGCCATCAAGTTCAATTCGTCGTAAGGCGCCCGCCGACTTGATCGATACGCCGCCGACATAGTCCATCGTCAATACCCGCGACGTCGAGTAATCGTGGATAGGTGCCGGAACGATGATCCGGTCGTACCGCGTCAGGATATGCTTCAGGCGTTCGAGATTCGCCGCCTCGCTTCGATAGTCGAGCTCCTGGATGAGCGTCGAACGGAACTCGCGCAGTAATCCGTCTACCGCGTAGCGCCGCCCGATCTCGGTATACTTTGCGACGGAGTCGACGACCTCGCCTAGTGCATCGAGATCGCTCAGGATCTTCTTGCGGATGTCCGGCCGCTGAACCTTGACCGCCACCTCACGCCCGTCCCGGAGGGTTGCACGGTGTACCTGCCCGAGGGAGGCCGCGGCAAGCGGGTGCTTTTCGAATCGATCGAAGAGCTTCGATAGCCGGCCGCCGAGTTCGGTCTGGATGATGGCTTCCACCTGCTCGAATGGAAACGGCTCGACGTCATCCTGAAGCCGGGAAAGCGCGTGCGCATAGTCGGCCGGAACGAGATCGGGCCGCGTCGACAGCAGTTGACCGAGCTTGATGAACGTCGGACCCAGGCGCTCCAGGTCGTCGGCAAACGCCTCCGCCTTCCCGTCGACCTTCCCGATTGCTGCCTCGGTCTCGAGTAACAATGCCTCGTCGAGACTGACTGTCTCGAACATGTCGCGCCGGCCGTAGCGCATCAACAAGAGGGCTACGTTCCGGTAGAGCTTCAGGTGGTCGGAGCGGAGGGTGAGCTTCATCGTCGCATGAGTGGTATGAAAGCACGAAGGCGCGAGCGTGTTAGCCACCCCCGCGCCTTCCAGATACCACTACGGACGCTTTGGATCAGCCCATGTTTTCTACGAGAGCCTCTCCAAACTCACTTGTTTTCAACAAAGTAGCACCCGTCATCTGCCGCTCGAAGTCGTACGTGACGCGCTTCTCTCCGATGGCGCCTTCGATGCCGCGGACGATGAGGTCGGCCGCTTCGTGCCATCCCATGTAGCGGAACATCATTTCGCCGGACAGGATGACCGAGCTCGGATTGACGCGGTCCTGGTTGGCATACTTCGGTGCCGTGCCGTGCGTCGCCTCGAAGATGGCATGCCCCGTCACGTAGTTGATGTTGGCTCCCGGCGCAATGCCGATGCCGCCAACCTGGGCCGCGAGGGCGTCTGAGATATAGTCGCCGTTGAGGTTCATCGTCGCGATGACATCGTACTCCTCGGGACGCGTGAGAATCTGCTGAAGGAAGGCGTCGGCGATGACATCCTTGATGACGATGCCCGCTCCAGGCTTGCCTTCCGGGATGATGTGCCACGGTCCGCCTTCCCATTCGACCGCACCGAACGACTCACGCGCCACCTTGTAGCCCCATTCGCTGAAGGCTCCCTCGGTGAACTTCATGATGTTGCCCTTGTGTACGAGCGTCACGCTCTTGCGTCCTTCCTGGATGGCATGCGTAATCGCGCTGTGGACAAGGCGCTCGGTGCCGAGGAAGCTGACCGGCTTGATGCCGATACCGACATCGACGCCGAGGTCGCGCCGTTCGCGGCCGATCGAGGCGAGCTGATCCTCCCACTCTGAAACTCGATCGTGCGAGCCGAACCGAACTTTAGACGCCTGCTCGGGGAAGGTCTCCAGCAGGAAGCGGAGAAACTTCTCTGATTCGGGTGATCCACCCACATATTCGATGCCCGCGTAGATGTCTTCCGTGTTCTCGCGGAAGATCACCATGTCCACTTTCTGCGGCTCCTTCACCGGCGATGGAACGCCCTGGAACCATCGCACCGGCCGCACACAGGCGAACAAATCGAGCTGCTGCCGGAGGGCCACATTCAACGACCGAATGCCGCCGCCGATCGGTGTCGTCAACGGACCCTTGATGGCGACGAGGTGCTCGCGGATGGCAGTAAGCGTGTCCTCCGGTAGCCACTCACTGAAACGGTTGTGCGCCTTCTCGCCCGCGAATACCTCGAACCACACAATGCGACGCGATCCACCGTAGGCCTTCTCGACCGCGGCATCGAAAACTCGCTGCGACGCGCGCCATATATCGGGCCCCGTACCGTCTCCTTCGATGAACGGAATGATGGGTGCGTCCGGCACGAATAGCTCGTTGCCGCGCATTTCTATCGAGGCGCCGTCTGTGGGCGTGCTCAGGTGCTGGTACTCGGGCATGGTGCAGTGGGTTGATTAGTGGCGATTCCAGTATGGGCTTGATTATCCCTAAAAACCGGATCAAATGGAAGCGAGCGAGCCGGACGTTGCAAAGGTCACGAGAATCCTTACACGATATTCCGGCCGCGCATCGTTGGGATGCGTCTCGAACGGCGGATTATGGGCGGGACATCCGCGACGGGACGTTAATACGCCATCATGATAACGACCATCATGACGAAGACGAACAGAATGATTCCGATGAACACAAGCGCATCAAGGGGCTTTGTCTCTGCGGAATGAAAGGGGGTCGGAATAACGTCCGACGAGCTGGTCGTCTGCTGGGCCGCAGCTTTGCTGCCGGCACCGTTTGAACCTCTGTGGGATGTCGAAACTGGAGCTGTGGCTTCAGGGGAAATCGTCTCTGGCATGGAAAGAAAAGTCAGATCGTTCTACTATATCTGGGCCCGGAGCCGGCGTCTTCCAGGTAGCCATCAAATGGCATCGCAATGTTGCGCACGAAGTAACGACCGGTCTCCGTGACGACGAAACCGTCATCCGTCAGGATGATGAGTCCGTCATCCGCAAACTCGGGCAGAAAATCCAGTGCGTTGGCGAAATGCTCGCGGAATCTGACGCCAAACTGCTTTTCAATGCGCCGTACGCTGAGTTCGAACCGGCACATGATGCTCATGATGACCTCCCGCCGTAATCGGTCCTCCTCGGTCAGACGATAGCCGCGGTACACCGGCGGCTCGTTTGACCCGACGGCTTCATAGTAGGCACGCAGATCTTTTTCATTCTGCGCGTACGCTCCGTTGAGCTGGCTGATCGCAGACGTTCCAAAGCCGAGCAATCCACGCCCCGCGTGCGTTGAATATCCCTGGAAGTTGCGCTGCATTGTGCCATGGCGGCGCGCCTGGGCGAGACTGTCTTCCGGGCGCGCGAAGTGGTCCATCCCCACAAAATCATACCCGGCCTCGACGAGCCGCTGCGACGTGTCGACGAGCATCAGCAGCTTCTCTTCGGTCGGAGGCAGGGTGGTCTCATCGATCAGCGTCTGGTGTTTCTTCAGCCATGGCACATGTGCGTAGCTAAACACCGACAGGCGGTCCGGATGGAGGTCGATGACGCGCTCAGTCGTTTCCCCGAACGTTTTTCGCGTCTGCCGAGGTAATCCATATATAAGGTCGTAGCTGATGCCGTCGAAGCCGGCGTCTCGCGACCACTGGGTCACTTCGGCGACGAGCTTTAGCGGCTGGATTCGGCCGATGGCAGCTTGCACGCCGGGGTCGAGATCCTGGATGCCAAAGCTGATGCGGTTGAAGCCACTCCGGCGGGCGGCATCAATGTGCTCGCGTGTGAGGCCGCGCGGATCGGCCTCGATACTGACCTCGGCCTCCGGCAGAATGTTGAACGCATGTGCCACGTGGTTCATCAACCGCTCGATCTCCGCCGGCGACAGGTATGTGGGCGTGCCGCCACCCCAGTGCACCTGAATCGCCGATCGCTGCCGCCCCAGGCGTTCCGCCGCGTTGTCGATCTCACGCATCAATAGGTCGACGTATGCCGAGATCTTCTCGGGCCGGTGCGTCACCATCATGTGGCAGCCGCAGTAGTGGCACAGCGAGCGGCAGAACGGCAGGTGCAGATATAGCGACAGAGGTTCGCGCGATGCCGACTCTTCAGCGAGGTCGACGGTGAAATCCTGCCTCCCATACTGCTGATGGAAGCGTGGTGCAGTAGGATAACTGGTGTAGCGTGGGCCGGGACGGTTGTATTTGCGCGCGAGGTCGAGCGGGAAGTCAACCACGGGATGCATGTCTAATCTCTGCGATTGAACGCGGAATAACGAGCGGATGGGCGGGAGGGATGTTCCCAGGAGACCAAGTAAGGGCGCCGCGCCGGATCAATCCGCCGGTCCAAGCCTTGCGTCAATGTGGGGGAATCCCGGCCGGCCCGTTTTTTCGCAAGCACGATTCGAGGCTGGGTCATCACGAGGCAGCTCTTCTCGCTGTCGACGTTTGGAAGGGAAGCGTGCCCGTCATCTTTTCAGGTCGCACAATCACTCGAAAAGCCGGGATGTATCAAGGTGCGCCCCGTGGTTATCATAGGAGTAGTTTCGGCATGAGGAGGGCGGGCCACTATCGCCCATAACTGCCATACTTGATGTGGGGGCGTCCGACGAGCCGCGAATGAGGCGTACAATCGTACGTCGCAGTGAGCGGTGAGGAAGGACAACGCCGAGATGCGGAATATTTCAACGGCCTGATAAGGGCCAAGACGTACTCCGATTGTGCGTCGAAGGCTCACGCGATTTTGACATGATGGTAGACGAACTACCGGGCCGCGCAATTTCCCGGATCACATGAGCCACGAAACTCAGGCCGTACCAAGACACTTCTCGTAAAACTCCAGCGTCCTCCGTGCGATTGCGCTCCATGCGAATTGCTCCTCGACTCGGGCGCGAGCGGCGTCGGCCATCGTCCGCAGACGTTCTTCGTCATATAGAAGCTCGTTGATGGCGCGGGCAAGGTCTTCGGAGAAGGCGCGCGGATTGACCGGCTCGAAGTCGGTTTCGCCACGTGCTTCGAATGCTACCAGGCGCCCCGTTTCACCATCGGTGACCACTTCGGGGATGCCGTCGACCCTGGATGCAACGACCGGTGTCTCGCATGCCATTGCCTCGAGGTTGATGATGCCGAACGGCTCGTAAACCGACGGGCACACGAAGATGGTGGCGTGGCTGTACAAAATGATCACCTCTTCGCGAGGCAGCATCTTCGATATCCAGATGATGTCATGCTTCGACGCCCGCCGTGCCTCGTCCACCAGCTTGGTCATCTCGCGCTCGATCTCAGGCGTATCCGGCGCACCCGCGCAAAGCACGATCTGGATGTCCTGGTCGATGTGCCTGATGGCCCGCACCAGGTGCAGGATCCCCTTCTGACGCGTGATCCTTCCCACAAAAAGAATGAACCGCCGGTCCGGGTCGATGCGATGCCTCTTCAAGACCGCGGGATTAAACTTGGGCCGGTACTCATCGGTGTCGATACCGTTGGGGATGACCTCGATGCGCTCGCGCGGCACGCCGTAAAGCTGCTGGACATCCTCTTGCATCGACTTCGACACTGCGATGACCCCGTCAGCGTTCTGATAGGCCGTGCGCTCAACCCAGGTCGATGCATTGTAGGCCGTACCCAGTTGCTCTTGCTTCCACGGCCGATGCGGTTCGAGCGAGTGCGTCGACAGAATTAACTTCGCACCGCTGAGCTGCTTCACGAGGCATCCGGCTAAATGGCTATACCACGTGTGGCCGTGGACGATGTCGGCTTCGCCAATACTGCCTGCCATCATCACGTTATTCATCATCGTCTCGATGAACTTGCGATGCCGCGGATCGGCCGCCGGCACGTCAGCACTCGGCTCAAATCCACGGACGTGCAGGTTCCGCTGTTCGATCCGCTGATCCCCAAAACTCAGTACATGAATGTCATGCTGGTGATTATCGAGCCGGGCGAGCTCCCTCGTCAGATACTCGACGTGCACGCCGGCACCGCCGTAGACATTTGGCGGATATTCGTTGGTTAACACCGCGATTCGCATCAGTCTCGAGTAGCTTTAGGGATCGGTTGATGAGCCGGAAGGAACGCCATCTTGAGGCGAATGTGTATAATACCGCCGGTGTCGCGCCAGTTCTCCTGTGGATGTCGCGCAATCGTTGAATAATGGAAGACCTGCAGCAGCGTTAGTTAATACGCCTTCTCCAACCGCTTTGTCCGCATCTATGATCACCCTCGTCCTCGGCAAGAAGTCGCCGCCGCGCGATCGGATCGAGCGCATAGCCCGCGAGCGCCGTCATGATGTGTATCTGGCCGAGGAGCCGGCCGATGCGGAGCGTTTGCTGCATGATGTGTCGCCGTCGCTCGTGGTGATCGCGGGCCTCAGCAAGCGGTACCGCAGGTGGGCGCAGCAGATCCGGCAGTCGCGGCGGGGGCAGAACCTCATTCTGCTGATTGTGATGGAGCGGAAGGAGAAAGATTACCTTCCGAAGCTGCTCGAGGCAGGCGCCGAAGATTATGTTCTGGGAACGAGAACGGATGACAGTTTACACGCCCGGCTTGCCTTTGTCGAACAGAAGATCGAGGTCGTCAAGCATCGATGGGTGGCCGAAGATCAGCTGGAGGTGCGCGCGCGCCAGCAGGCGGCCGTTGCAGAACTTGGGCAACGCGCGCTGGCGGGTGGAGGCGTCGATGACGTGATGAACTACGCCGCCACCCTTACCGCCGAGACGCTGAACGTCGAGTATTGCAAGGTGCTTGAGCGCTCGGGCGTGGGGGATGGCCTGCGGCTCCGCGCCGGCGCGGGACGCGGTCGCCGAGAAAGTATTGGGCCCGACGCCTCAGAGCCGGCGGATTCCGTCTCGGGGCTCAGCGTAGCGATCGCGGTCGAAGAGCGGTCGTTCGGCGTTTTGAGCGTGCAGACGTCGCAACAACGCACCTTTACCGAAGACGACATCAACTTCCTCCGTGCGATTGCCAACGTGCTGGCGGCCGCACTCGAACGTCGGCGGACCGAAGAGGCGCTGCGGGACAGCGAGGCCAAATCGCGCGCAATCCTCGAAACCACGGTCGACGCCATGATCACGGTGGATGCTCAGGGCCACATCGAGTCGTTCAATCAGGCCGCCGAACGCATTTTCGGGTACGAGGCCGACGACGTTATCGGGAGGAACGTCAAGATCCTCATGCCGTCGCCGTATTACGAGGAGCATGACACCTACATGCGCACCTACCATGAGACCGGCCGAAAGAACATCATCGGCATCGGGCGCGAAGTCCAGGGCAGGCGCAAAGACGGCTCCACCTTCCCGATGGATCTCGCCGTAAGTGAGGTCCAGCTCGGCGACCGGCTCATCTTCACCGGCATCATCCGCGATATCACTGAACGGCGCATTCTCGAGCAGCATATCCTCGATATCAGCGATGAGGAACGGCGCCGTATCGGTCAGGATCTCCATGACGGGCTCGGACAAATGCTGACGGGCATCGGACTCATCAGTCAGAATATGGCCCGGCAGATGGAGAAAGAGAGCAGCAAGTATGCGCACGAGATGGCCGAGATAACGGATCTCATTAAAGAAGCCGATCAGTTTGCGAGGGCGCTGGCACGTGGTCTCGTACCGGTCGAACTTGAGGGGAACGGGCTCTCAGCGGCGCTACAACGGCTTGCGGGCAACGCCGAGCGTCTCTTCGCCATCCGCTGCACATTCGAGGCCGTGGGCTCCGCCGAAGTCGACGACTTGTCGGCCGCAGTGCACGTCTTCCGCATCGCGCAGGAAGCACTGTCGAACGCCGTCAAGCATGGCAAGGCATCCGAAGTATCCGTCACGCTCGTCTCAAGTGACGACAAGCTCAGGCTGCGCGTCATCGACAACGGCGTCGGCTTCCCTAACAAACTGCCTGAAGAACGGGGGATGGGCGTCAACATCATGAACTACCGTGCACGAATTCTCGGCGGCACGCTGGACATCCGGAGCAGACCCGAAGGCGGAACGGTGATCACGTGCACGGTGCCACTCGTCAAGAGAGAACGACCTGCAAGCCGCCGGCGTTCACACGCCACCACACTGCAATAATCCCTGTTCGCATAATTTCTAATCTGCCGAGTCACCCGGCACACCGACACGCGAAGCAACCTCCGTCTCCATGAAGAAAATTCTCCTTGTCGATGATCACCCGCTGATGCGGAAAGGCCTCGCCATGACGCTCGAGGCCGAGCCCGACCTGAACGTGTACTCGCAGGTACCGAGCGCAGAAGATGCCCTGAATGTGGTGAATGAGGAGGTGCCGGACATCGCGATCGTCGATATCTCGCTCCCGGGGATGAGCGGCATCGAGCTGATCAAGCATTTACTTGCGTTGCATCCTGATCTCCCTGTCCTCATCGTCTCACGGCACGACGAGATGCTCTACGCCGAGCGGGCCATCCGCGCCGGCGCGCGAGGCTACATTATGAAGCTCGAGGCCGGCGATGTCATCGTGCAGGCGGTCCGGCGTGTGCTCAAAGGCGGCGTCTACGTAAGCGATGAGATAAACGAACGCTTGCTGATGGGCATGATGAGCGGCCGCGGGAGCATCGCCGAGTCGCCGCTCGAGATTTTGAGCGACCGCGAACTCGAGGTCTTCGAGTTAACAGGACGCGGCCTCGGCACGCGAGACATCGCCGAACGACTCCACCTCTCGGTCAAAACCGTCGAGTCGTACCGCGCACGCATCAAGACAAAACTCAACCTGGGCACCGCCACCGAACTCGTCCAGCACGCCGTGCAGTGGGTTGAGAGCGAACGCTCAGGCTAACGCCTGCTGCCACGGCCGACTTCTGCCGATTTTCCGCAAACCGTCCCCAAGGTTCTTTATCTTGAAGCGTGACTCAGATTCACTGAAACGCTTTAAGTCCATCCGTTCCTGCTGACTCTCTACGTCGACCTATGGTAGCGCGTACGCTTTCCGTCCTTTCCCTTCTCGTCCTCCTTTGCACGAGTATGGCTGTTGGACAATCTAACCGCATCACGGTCCAGGCCGATGCCGGCACCGAGACCATCAACCGGCACATTTACGGCCACTTCGCCGAGCACCTTGGCCGGGGAATCTACGACGGCATCTGGTATCGTAACGCCGACGGCGAGTTCGAAATTCGCGACGACGTCGTGGAAGCGCTCCGCGCCATCCAGATCCCCAACCTCCGCTGGCCGGGCGGCTGCTTTGCCGACTACTACTTCTGGAAAGACGGCATCGGGCCGGTCGAAGATCGCCCGACCATCGTCAACACCAACTGGGGTGGCGTCACCGAGGATAATTCGGTCGGTACGCACGAGTTCATGGAACTCGTCGAGCGCCTCGGCACAGAGCCTATCGTCGTCGGCAACGTCGGCAGCGGCATTGTGCAAGACATGGCGCAGTGGTGGGAGTATGTCAACCACCCGGGCACCAGCCCCATGGCCGACTGGCGCCGCGAGAACGGCCGCGACGAGCCGTGGAATATTCGTTACTGGGGCGTCGGCAACGAGAGCTGGGGATGCGGCGGCAATATGCGTCCCGAGTACTACGCCGACCTATACCGTCGCTTCGCTACGTTCCTGCCGGCGTACGAGAACGTCCGGCCGTTCCGCATCGCTGCCGGCCCCGCAGGTGATGACTACAACTGGACCGAGGTGATGATGCGCGAAGCTGCCGACATGATGGACGGCCTCGACATCCACCATTACACCATCCTTGGCGATTGGGTCACCAGGAAAGGCCACGCCACCGAGTATGGCGAGGCCGAGTGGTTCGAGCTCATGCGCCGAAGCTGGCAGGTCGAAGAGATCATCGAAGGACACCGCGAGATCATGGATCGATATGACCCTGAGAAGCGCATCTGGATGATCATGGGCGAATGGGGCACATGGCACGAACAGGAAGAAGGCTCCACGCCGGGCTTCCTCTATCAGCAGAACACCATCCGCGATGCGCTCGTGGCCGGCCATCAGCTCAACGTGTTCAACAACCACGCCGACCGCATCAAGATGGCGAACATCGCGCAGACGGTGAACGTCCTGCAGGCCATGATCCTCACACGCGGCGAACAGCTCATCCTCACGCCCACGTACCACGTCTTCGAGTTTTACAACGTCCACCACGATGCCACGCTGCTACCCATCGAAATCGACGTGGCACCGTACGAGTTCGAAGGCCAGTCGATCCAGGCCGTTAACGCCACGGCATCGCAGGCCGACGACGGCTCCATCAACATCACGCTCGTCAACCTCGACCCGAACGCGCCGCGATCGATCGAGACGGTCCTGAGCGGAGCCAACGTTCGCAGCGTCGAAGGCCGGGTCCTCACCGCCGATGATATGCGCGCGCACAACACGTTCGATAACCCTGAGGTCGTTTCCCCACAGGTGTTTAACGGCGCACGCCTCTCGGGCAACACGCTCAACGTCGACCTCCCCGCCAAGTCAGTGGTCGTCCTGACGCTCCGGTAAACCGGCCACATGGTCATGACCAGAGACGCCGCAGTCGTTCATTCGGCTGCGGCGTTTTCTATGCGTGCCGTCTGGTGCCGCGCCGCAGCGTGTAGGCGATGTACCGCGGTCGCAGGCAGCGACTCGATCGGTGTAGTTTGGGGGAGAAACCGGGCTGGTGCTCCGCTACGCAATACGCATTACAGCCGGTAGAAATCGCGACCCTGCCGCGTCCATAAAGCTCTTGCGTCCACCGCTCGGACGCACAGAAGGATGGCTTCGTCGCTACCTCGAATCAATCGGCGAGCATCAGGCCCGCGTCCCGCGTGGGGCGAAAGAGCATGCGTAACAGCGCGCGGCCCTCGCCGTCCCGGCGCACGGTTAGTGGACCAGAGCGGGGCCTAACCCGGTTCTTCCCCACAAAAAAAACCGGTTGCCGGCCCGGCACCTTGCACTGAGCAAGGCAGCCGAACCGCCAACCGGTTTGAGCAATGAGCGGTGATCGGTGGCGGTGAGCAGTGGGCTATGAAAGCCGGGCGAGCACGGAGCAGTTCGTGTCGAACTCGCCCACCAAAAACCAACCACCAAAAACCAACAACCAATAACCAACAACCGCCCTACTCCGGCTTCGTGAGCGCGGTGATCATCGTGGCATCATCCTCGCCCGACTGGCGCAGGCGCAGCAGGAAGTCGGCCCCGGTGGGGATTTCATTATAGATGCGGCGGAAATCGGCCAGGTTGCGGACCGGCTGCCGGTTCATCTCCACGATAATCATCGACGGCACGATTCGCGCCTCGCGGAACGCCACGCTGTTTCGATCAACGTCGAGCACGACCACGCCCTCGGTGTCGCCCGAGATGCCGAGACGCTGTGCGATGGCAGGCGTAACATCCGACAGGCGCATGCCGAGGCTCTCCATCGAGCCGGCGTCGCTGTCATCGCCGTCTTCATTGCTGTCAGGCGTTCGGCGCTCGGCGGTCGTCGGGTCCTGCTCGGCCTCTCCCAGTGTCACATTCAGCGTACGCTCATCGCCCTGACGGTTCACCGTAATCTGCACCTGCTGGCCCGGCCGCATGCTCGCGATCTGCTGCGAAAGCTGCAGATGATTGGTCAGCGGGTTGTCGTTAATCGCCACGATGACATCACCCGGCTCGATACCCGGCGCATTCAGCAGCAGGGACCGGCCGTGCAGAATTACATCCAGACCGATGCCGCGATCAACCCGGGTAACTCCGGCGGGCCGCTGGTCAATCTGCGTGGCGAACTGGTCGGCATCAACACGGCGATCTACACGCGCACGGGCGGATATCAGGGTATCGGATTCTCGATTCCCGTCGACATTGTGGAGTCGGTC
>CBFGYX010000022.1:0-12724 GCA_965653075.1 uncultured bacterium | reverse complement strand
GATGTCGATCTTCCGGCTCAAGAAGTCGCTCGAAGCATCGCAGACGAGGGGCGCGGTAGTCTCGGGCTCACTCCGATACTGCGTTCCGAAAATGGTGTTGTTTGAGGTGAAGTGGACGTATGATGCATCATCATCCAGCTCACGTGCAGCGGCATCCGGAATGTAGCTGAAGTTGCGGTCCTCGCTTGACGCTGCCGCCCGTGCGTTACCAATTGCTCGCGCTTCCTTCAGTGCTTTCTCGGCCCACGCGCCGGTAACGAGATAGTCGGCACCGCCGTCTTTCGGAAGAAAGTTCAGCGGCACCTGGTAGAACTGCATCGACGCGCCACCCTGCAAGAACAGGATGTGCCAGTCATCACCCAGCCCCAGCAATCGGCGGATACGCGCTCGTGCGCTCGTTTCTACTTCGTCATAGGCAGGAGACCGGTGGCTGATCTCCATGATCGACGAACCGACGGTCCGGTATAACGGCAACTCCTCCTTTACTTCGAGAAGGACCTCCTCCGGCAACGTCCCGGGACCGGCGGAAAAGTTATGCTGGCGTTGAGTCTTCGTGGTGGTATCGGAGGAGCTATGTGCGTCAGGTTGCATTGCTGGTGGCGTTGACTATCACGATGGGGCGACGACTTGCCGCATCCCGAAAGTTAAGGCGTAAGGAGGGATACCGCGAGGATATTATCAAGATCTCGGATACGATCTACGACGGATTGGTCTTCTCGCCCATCTACTTGTATGCGCGCACACGCGGCTTGCGCTCCTGCAAAGACCAGATTCTCCATCTCCTGAACGTTCCAGTCGGCCTTTCGGATCTCGTCTAACACGGATGCCAGCACCCCGACGCGATCCAAATGGCGCACCGCTAAAAGCATCGTTGCCGGCGATTGATCAGCAAGGTTGACGCAGTTCTCGACGCGGCCTGTTTCGTTATACACATTTACGATGCGAGCGGCTTCGATCGCCGTCTCATCCTGAGCCTGCTGCGTAGACGCCCCGATGTGATGCGTGATATAAACACCCTCGACCTGCGCCAGCGGATGCGAAAATTCCCCTGATTTACCGGCCGGCTCATTCTCCACGACATCCAGCGCCGCTCTGATGCCCCGATTTTCGACCGCCCATCGAAGTGCGGCTTCGTCAACCACGGACCCGCGCGTGGTGTTTATGAAACCGGCGCCCTCCTTCATCCGCTCAAAGAACTCCCGCCCGGCGAGTTGCTTTGTGTCGGGCGTGGCCGCAACGTGGAGCGTCACGTAATCGGACGCAGCAGCTACGGCAAGCGGATCCTCTCGGCGTTCGATGCCGAGTTCTGCGGCGCGTTCGTCGGTCAACGACCGGCTCCACGCCACGACTCGCATGTTAAGTGAAAGGCCGAGCTTCACCACGAGCGTCCCAATGCCGCCGAGGCCGATCACGCCGAGTGTACGTCCTTTCAATCCCGACGCCTTTGAAAACCGGCCCTTCTCCCACCGCCCATTGCGTGCTTCGATCACGTTATCGGGAATCGCGCGGTCCAGCGCCAGGAGCAGGCCGATGGTAAGCTCGGCTACGGCGGCAGCATTCTTTCCCGGGCAGTTGCTGACGAAGACGCCGCGCGCCGAGGCGGCCTGTACATCAATATTGTCGTAGCCGGCACCTGCTCGAACGATGAGCTCGAGACTCGGTGATGCCGCGATCGCAGGCTCAGGGACCTTCGTCGAGCGGACGACCAGCACGGCCGGCTCAGTCTCCCGCAGCGCATCGATCAGTTCGTCTCCGGTGAGATCAGGCCGGACAGCGACTTCATGTTCATGCTGCCGAAGCCGTTCGATTCCACTCTCCGCAAGCTTGTCGGCTACGAGTATTTTCATAAGTCAGTCGAATTGGTGGACAAGCAGGCCGCTTCGCAGCTTCGGTTCGAACCACGTGGATTTCGGCGGCATAAGCAGTCCTGCATCCGAGATGGCAACGAGTTCTTCAATACTCGTCGGATAGACGGAGAATGCAAGCGCAGCCCGTCCGCTGTCGACAAGGTTCTCGAGTTCCTCGGTGCCGCGGATGCCGCCCACGAAGCCGATGTTCTCGTCACGCCGCGGATCGGTTATGCCGAGCAGGGGCTCAAGGATGTATTCATTCAGCCGAGCAACGTCTAAGGCATCGGCAAGCGATTCGCGCCTCGTCGGAGGAAGCGTAAGCCGGTGCCACTCTCCTGAAAAGTAGATACACACTTCCCCCTTCTCCTCCGGGATCGGGTCGGCCCCTGACTCTACATCAAACTGTTTGCGCAGCTCCTCCATGAAGTCGGTCGTGTCTCCCCGTAGTTGATACACCACGCGGTTGTATGCGAGGATGTTCATCTCATCCATCGGGAAAAGCACGGCGGGAAAGTAATTCGCCTCGGGAATGTTCTCACCACGATTACGCACATCCTCGGCCGCACGGCTTGCCGCCTTACAACGATGATGGCCGTCGGCGACATACAGCTTCTCGACGAGCCCGAACGCATCTACCAGTTGCTCGGCCCCGGCAACCTTCCAGATGGTATGCCGGACGCCGTCGTCGGCAGTGAAATCGTAAATCGGCTCTTCTTCCGCTGCCGCGTCCGTGATCGACTGGATATCATCATTCGAGCGGAATGTCAGCATAACAGGCTCAGCGTGCGCGCGCTGTGTGAGAATGTGGCGGGTCCGGTCGTCTTCTTTGACCGGCCGCGTTTTCTCATGCTTAAGAATCACGTTGTTGTCATAATCCTCCACCGATACGCAGCCATAGATGCCCGTTTGCGCACGGCCGTCCATGACGAGGCGATATACATATACGGCGGGTTCTGCCTCCTTGAGCGCGTGCGATGACTCGGCGAACTGGCGCAGGTTCTCGGCCCCCATATCGTAAACGGCATCGTCATGTTCATCCGTACCGTCTGGTAGATCGATTTCCGGACGGATCACGTGCAGGAAGCTGAGTGGTTTTCCCTTTGCCAGGGCGTGTGCCTCCTCAACGTCAATAACATCGTAAGGAACGCAGGCGACCTCCTGTACAACGGCAGGTGCGGGACGCAGGGCACGAAACGGGTGAAGATGGGCCATGAGGCTGAGATGATCGTTTTCTGTGAAGATGATCGATTATACGGCGTCGAAGAGGCCAATCGGAACTCAGCTCAGTGATGAGCACGTAAAGAACTGCAGGACGTGCAGGCGAGCTCGGGGTTCATATCTCATTCACTTGACGAACTGCCTGATATGGGGTACCATCGTAACTCTCAATCGCGGGGTGGAGCAGCTGGTAGCTCACCGGGCTCATAACCCGGAGGTCGCGGGTTCGAATCCCGCCCCCGCTACGATAGCGTCTGGAGCCAAGGCTTCAGACGCTTTTTTTATGGAGTGGACCCTGGTGCAAGGGGCTCGTGCATTGGCCCACGCCCACGTCGAGATGGATAGGTCGCGACGGCGGGGCGCAGCGTCGCGAGTTTTACCAAAAAAAGGAGGCGGCCGTTCAGCCGCCTCCGTCGTCGTTGCCAATTGCATATAGCGCGCCGTCCTGTTTTCGACGTGCGCTTCGGGATGCCCGGTAGTTACCCCACCCCGTTCGTGGCGGCTTCGTGTTGGTCTTCCGTTGCGATCATGCCCAATGCAACTTTCACATTGTGCTTGATCTCCTCCATCTGGTCCGGATTGTCGCGTAACCACTGTTTGGCCGCTTCCCTGCCCTGGCCGATGGTAACGTCACCGGCAGCGTACCACGAGCCGCTTTTATTGACCTGGCCATGTTCCACGCCAAGGTCGATCAGCTCGCCGAGCGAAGAGATGCCTTCGCCGTAAATGATGTCGAACTCGGCCTCCCGGAACGGCGGTGCCACTTTGTTCTTCACCACTTTAACGCGCGTGCGGTTACCGACAACCTCGGTTCCGTCCTTAATCGCACCAATTCTGCGGATATCCATTCGAACCGACGAATAGAACTTCAGCGCGCGGCCGCCGGTGGTCGTCTCGGGGCTACCGAACATCACACCGATCTTCTCACGGATCTGGTTGATGAAGATGAGGACGGTCTTCGTCCGGTTGATGGTACCGGTCAGCTTACGCAGCGCCTGGCTCATAAGGCGCGCCTGAAGGCCGACGTGGCTGTCGCCCATGTCGCCCTCGATCTCGGCCTGCGGAACGAGCGCCGCCACGGAGTCGATAACGATCACATCGAGCGCGCCGCTACGTACGAGCATGTCGCAGATATTGAGCGCCTGCTCACCGGTATCAGGTTGAGAGACGAGAAGGTTCTCGATATCGACACCGAGCTTTCCTGCATACGTCGAATCAAAGGCATGCTCGGCGTCGATAAACGCAGCTGACCCGCCGAGCCGCTGTGCCTCTGCGATGATGTGAGTGGCGAGCGTTGTCTTACCCGACGACTCCGGGCCGTAAATTTCGACAACGCGGCCACGTGGCACGCCACCTACGCCCAGCGCTGAATCAAGCGCGAGCGACCCCGTCGGCACCGTCTCCATTTGCGTGACAGGCTCATCGCCCAGACGCATGATGGCGCCCTTCCCAAATTGCTTCTCGATCTGTTTTACCGCCAGATTCAGTGCTTTAAGCTTGGCGGATTCTTCTGCTGCCATCACGATGTCGTTGCTGTAAGTGATAATCGTCGACCGAGGCGACATTCTACGCCGCCGGGGTGACATCCCTGCGTCACCTTGTACTTAAGAGCAGGGTTCGGGTCGAATATAACGTCGGCCGTGTGGATTGGCCGTCATGCTTTCATGGAGATGATGCGCCGGCGCACCAGGTCGAGTACGGCGGTGGTCGTTAGCTCCTTGTTTAAACCGCGATGGCCACCCAGGCGAAGCAGATGCGCCTGCTCTCCATCCGGACCCGTATAGGCGATCCAGACCGTGCCCACAGGCTTCTCCGGCGTCCCGCCCGTCGGCCCGGCGATGCCGGTGGTTGAAACGCCGATATCGACACCGAGCCGCTCGCGGACGCCCCGCGCCATTTGCAGCGCGACGATCTCGCTTACTGCCCCGTCGACTTCCAGAGCAGCCGCGTCTACGCCCAGTGCCTTCTGCTTAACGGCATTGCTGTAGGCCACGATGCCGCCGAAAAAGTAACTCGACGATCCTGGGATGTCGGATAGGCGGTTCGCGACGGTTCCGCCGGTGCAGCTTTCTGCTGCCGCGATGGAGAGGCCCTTGTCTTTGAGGAGTCTGCCAAGAGCGGCCTCGAGCAGGTCGTCTCCCTCGCCGTAGATATGATCGTCCAGCCGCTCGCGCAGCGCTGCCTCCAGAAAGTCGAGTCCCTCCTCGATCTCGTCCGAGTCATCCCCGGCAGCCGTGAGCCGTAGCCGCACGCTGCCGGCGCTGGGTAAATACGCCAGCCAGAGTCGATCGTTATCATCGTCAGGCACGATGTCTCGAATCATCTCCTGGAGTGATGTCTCTCCGATGCCCGTCGTCAACAAAACACGCGAGCGCACCTGATAGAGGTCGCGATGCTGCTTGATGAGCGGAAGAAGCTCTTCCCGAAGCATGGCCTCCATCTCGGCAGGTACGCCGGGCATCGCTGCAAAAATGCGGGTGTGGCCACCGATCTTCTCGACTTTAACATAGCCCGGGGCCGTTCCAATCCGATTCGGGAGCAGGTCGAATCCGTCGGGAACAGCCGCCAGCACGTCGACCGTGGGTGGAAGCGCGTTGCCCCTCCCCCGCTCCTCATACCACTTGACGACCATCTGGCGAGCGTCGTCGCGCACGCGGAGCTGTACGTCGAACGCCTCAGCGAGCGCCTCGCGTGTGATATCGTCGTGCGTCGGGCCGAGCCCACCGGTCGTGATGACCAGCTCAGATTCATCCCATGCACGCTCAATTGACTTTCGGATCTCGTCGCGGCGGTCGGCCACCGTCTCCATCCTCACCACATCCACGCCCGCCCGGTGCAACCGCTCGGCAATCCAGGCAGCGTTAGAGTTCACGATCTGTCCGATCAGGATTTCATCGCCGATCGTGATGATCTCAGCCTTCATCTATGGATTAACTGATTACAATTGATGACTCCCGGCAGACCACCCTTCTGGGTCGCTCCGCCACGCTTCGAGACTCTCGATGGCGTCGACGTCGAGGTAGTGCTGCGCACGCGCTTCATCGATCAAAGATTCGAGACTCGTCAGGACGTGCAGCCGAGCTTCGGCTGCCGCGAACGCTTCCTCCGCACGAGTGAATCCGTATGTATAGATGGCGAGGACATCCCTCACCTCGAAACCAGCCTCGCGAAGTGCCTCGAGCGCGGTGACCGAAGATCCTCCGGTCGATACAAGATCCTCGACAAGTAAAACACGGCGACCCGGATCGACCGGACCTTCGATGCGGCTGGATGTACCGTGGCCTTTCGCTTTGCTGCGTACGTAAACCATCGGAAGCCCGAGCCGATCGGCGAGCCACGATGCGTGCGGAAATCCAGCCGGCGCTTCCTCCGCACGAGTGAATCCGTATGTATAGATGGCGAGGACATCCCTCACCTCGAAACCAGCCTCGCGAAGTGCCTCGAGCGCGGTGACCGAAGATCCTCCGGTCGATACAAGATCCTCGACAAGTAAAACACGGCGACCCGGATCGACCGGACCTTCGATGCGGCTGGATGTACCGTGGCCTTTCGCTTTGCTGCGTACGTAAACCATCGGAAGCCCGAGCCGATCGGCGAGCCACGCTGCATGCGGAATTCCCGCTGTGGCCGTGCCCGCGATGACCTCGGGTTGAAGGCCGGCGGTGCGAATGATCTCAACAAATCCGTCGGTGATACGGCGTCTGACCTCCGGATGACCAATTGTCAGGCGGTTGTCGCAGTACACGGGCGAGCGGAGTCCTGAGGCCCACGTGAACGGCGCCTCCGGAGAAAGTTTTACGGCGCCTATTCGAAGCAGATCGCTGGCGAGGCGCGACGCGGTGGCAGATGATTCAGGCATCGGTGGGTGTTGATGGAAACGATACGTCGGGCCGCGCGAAATACATCACGCCGGTGCCTACGGTAAAAACGACGACGATCATCATACCGACGAAGACGACACCCGACGTCAGCAGCCACTCGGCCGCGTTTACCAGGAAAGCCGGCGAGGGGAGTTTGGCCGCGACGAGGAATACGAGCACAGAGATGAGAAATGTGAGCTGGACCGTCGTCTTCGCTTTCGCGACGCCGCTTGTGCGGAGGGATTTCCCCCGAGCCTCGACCCAGGAGCGAAGGCCCGTCACCGCAAAATCGCGCACGGCAACGAGCAGTACGCCCCACCAGGGAATCTGATCGGGCATCAGATACGAGAGAACGGCGAACGTGCCCAGAACCAGCACCTTGTCCGCGAATGGATCGAGAAACTGACCGAGACGAGAGCCGACACCGTAACGTCGGGCGAGGCTGCCGTCAACATAGTCCGATATGGCCGCGCCTATGAAGAGGATGAGCGCCAGGAATTGCCCGAGAAGCGTACCGGATAACAGAAGCACCAGAAGAACCGGTGTCACCAGGATGCGGGCAATTGTGATCGCGTTGGGGAGGTGTCTCATAGGATGCGCAGACTTCGCGCGGGTGAGATCCGGCTCCGGGGCCGTTTCAGGTTTCGCTTTCTCGCGGCGGCCGGATTCCCTGGCTTGCTGTGCGGTCACGACCGCCGTGTTTGCCGGACCCGGCTCAAGCGGCCCAATATACTTCGGCACGATGATTCTATTGTCACAGTTGAAATGACCGGCATGCTACATGCCCCTATGTCTGGATGCAGCATCCTCGGCGTGTGCTCTCAAACCCGGCAGATCGGATTGTCAGCCGAGCCGTCACGCCTGCAGGTGTTATCTGACAAGTTGACCGAATTAATCCTTCGGCACTGTTGTTGAGATGGCACATCGCACATTGCACGCAGAACGCCAATACGCGCTAACAGCTATTAAGTCACAATGAGTAAAATTATCGGCATTGACCTCGGCACCACGAACTCGGTCGTCTCCGTGATGGAAGGCGGCGAGCCGGTCGTGATTCCCAACGCCGAGGGCGCACGCACCACGCCGTCAATCGTTGCTTACAAGAAAGACGGCGAGCGTCTGGTAGGCGGTCCGGCCAAGCGCCAGGCGGTCACCAATCCCCAGAACACAATTTTCTCGATCAAGCGGTTTACCGGCCGCCGGTATGACGAGGTCTCAAGCGAGATCAAAACCGTTCCGTACGAAGTGGTATCGGGAGACGGCAACACGGCGCGCGTCAAGGTAGAAGACCGTGTATACACGCCGCAGGAGATCTCGGCGATGATCCTCCAGAAGCTAAAGCAGACGGCCGAAGATTACCTCGGCGACAAAGTCACGGAGGCCGTGATCACGGTTCCGGCTTACTTCAACGACGCCCAGCGTACGGCCACGAAAGAAGCAGGCGAAATCGCGGGGCTCAAGGTTCGGCGGATCATCAACGAGCCTACGGCCGCAGCGCTCGCGTATGGTCTCGACAAGAAAGATCACGATGAGATCATCGCCGTGTACGACCTCGGTGGTGGTACCTACGACGTCTCGATCCTCGAACTGGGCGACGGTGTTTTTGAAGTAAAAGCCACCTACGGCGATACGCACCTTGGTGGAGACGACTTCGACCAGCGTCTCATCGACTACATCGCCGATGAGTTTAAGAAGGAAGAGGGCATCGATCTGCGCAACGACAAGATGGCGCTTCAGCGGCTGAAGGAAGCTGCCGAGAAAGCCAAGATCGAGCTCTCGAGCGCCACGCAGACCAACATCAACCTGCCGTTCATTACCGCAACGCAGGAAGGTCCGAAGCACCTCTCGCTCGATCTCACCCGCTCGAAGTTCGAGCAGTTGATTGATGACCTCGTGCGCCGGACGATCCCGCAGATGGAGGAGACGACTTCGACCAGCGGCTCATCGACTACATCGCCGATGAGTTTAAGAAGGAAGAGGGCATCGATCTGCGTAACGACAAGATGGCGCTTCAGCGGCTGAAGGAAGCTGCCGAGAAAGCCAAGATCGAGCTCTCGAGCGCCACGCAGACCAACATCAACCTGCCGTTCATTACCGCAACGCAGGAAGGTCCGAAGCACCTCTCGCTCGATCTCACCCGCTCGAAGTTCGAGCAGTTGATTGATGACCTCGTGCGCCGGACGATCCCGCAGATGGAGGAGGCGCTGAAGGATGCCGGCTTAGCGAAGAGCGAGGTAGACGAGGTTATCCTCGTCGGTGGTTCGACGCGCATCCCGTACGTCCAGCAGACGGTTGAGGAGTTCTTCGGCAAGAAGCCGAACAAGTCGGTCAACCCGGATGAAGTCGTGGCCATCGGCGCGGCCATCCAGGGTGGCGTACTCTCCGGGGATGTATCGGACGTGCTGCTGCTCGACGTGACGCCGCTCAACCTGGGCATCGAAACGCTCGGCGGCGTGATGACCACGCTCATCACCGCGAACACAACGATCCCAACGAAGAAGAGCGAGACGTTTTCGACCGCAAGCGACAACCAGCCGTCGGTCGAGATCCATGTGCTCCAGGGCGACCGCGAGATGGCCGCGCATAACCGCACGATCGGCCGCTTCCACCTGGACGGGATTCCGCCCGCCCCGCGAGGCGTGCCCCAGGTCGAGGTAACGTTCGACATCGACGCCAACGGTATCCTCAACGTCTCAGCCAAAGATAAAGCCACCAACA
The DNA here is from genome assembly GCA_965653075.1 of uncultured bacterium. Taxonomy (GTDB): domain Bacteria; phylum Bacteroidota; class Rhodothermia; order Rhodothermales; family CAZKDQ01; genus CAZRTY01. The sequence continues at coordinate 3,078 of CBFGYX010000022.1, read as the reverse complement.
AAGAGCAGTCGATTCGCATCGAAGCCTCGAGTGGCCTATCCGACGCCGAGATCGAGAAGATGCGCCGCGATGCTCGCGAGCACGCCGCTGAAGACAAAAAGCGGAAGGAGGAAATCGAGAAGGCGAACGCGGCCGACTCCCTGGTCTACTCCTCGGAGAAGAACCTGAAGGAGTATGGCGACAAGCTGCCTGCCGAAAAGCGCGCCAAGATCGAAGCCGCGCTCGAGCGTCTGAAAGAAGCGCTCAAAGAGCGGAACGTCGCAGAGATAGAATCCGGGACGACCCAGCTCAACGAAGCGTGGAGCGAAGCCAGCCAGGAGCTTTACCAGGCCCAGCAGGATGCTGCTGCAGCGGGTGAAGCTGAGCCGAGCAACGGCGCCGCAGGTGCCGAGGCTGAAGCCGAGGAAGGCGACTTCAAGGACGTCGACTATGAAGTAGTCGACGAGGATGAGGACAAGTAAGTATCCCTTCCAACCGGCATCCGCGCTAACCCGCGGAGCCGTTTATAGATAGATCAAGCCCCGGTCGAGACGTCGGCCGGGGCTTTTTTTGTTGGTGATGCCGGCAGAATTCTCGGAGGCGTTCTCGAGATGGCCGCGAGCTTAATCATCTCACGCCCGGCTCAGCTCCTCGCGCAGCTCAGTCATGAGATCGACAACCATATCCGACAAGACGTCGGCGCGCGCATCGAGCGCTTGTTGCTTCGAGAGGACGACTTTCCTGAAGTTGCGCTGAAGATCTTCCGGCACGTATTCAATGAGCTCCGTGAGCAGTGCCTGGGCGGCGGAGAAGTCTCCACCGATCCGCTTCTCTACATCAACCAGCCGCTCGTGTGCTACCTCGCCTACGAACAGCTTCAGCTCAGCGGTCGCGCTGCGTATTGATTCGTAGAGCTCGAGGTTGTCGGCGATCGTCGCGTTCAACATCTGGATCGCATCGCTGTACAGGTCTTCCGCATCGTCAGCCCGGACGCGGTCGGAAACGACCTCTTCGTACATCTCAAGGTATTCCTCGACGGCGCGCTTCGTGTACCGGCCGGTTCGCAACCGCTCTCGGTGATCATCGAGCATTCGGCGGTACTGCTCAAACTTCTCACGCCTGCCGGCGAACGCCCGCTTACGAAAATCCAGCTCTTGCTTCCAGGCTTCGCGGAGACGCTTGATTTCAGCGCTGTGCGCGTCGCCCAGTTCGGCCTCGCGCCTTGAGACGGCGCTTCGTCCACGCCACCAGAACCAGACGGCAGCGGCCGAAGCCAGAACAGTCGTAATTGTTAAAAACGTCGTCATCGCATCCAGTTTCGGCAATAGCGGTCGCCGAATTCTCACTCTCATGAGACCCCAACCGTCAGTTGCAGAATCGGCCGGTCTTGGGCGATCTAAAGGATGGCAGCTCGAATTGCGGGTGCGAGCGTTGCGGCATCAAAAAACAGCAAGCGAGCTCCCCGTCAGGTCGTCGGATCCGGCAGGGCAAACAGCGCGCGTGCGGCGCGTGATGTGGTGTCCGCCACTTCCTCCAGCCCGATGCCCTTCACCTCTGCCACTTTTTCAGCAACCAGCCTGACGTACGCCGGCTCATTCCGCTTTCCCCGATGTGGATGCGGCGCGAGAAAGGGAGCATCCGTTTCCAGCACGATTTGCTCGAGTGGGATGTCGGCCACGGCTTCGGCCAGCGTGCTGTTCTTGAACGTCACGATGCCACCGATTCCAACGAGAAAACCGAGCTCGCTGACGCGGTGCGCGGTCTCGGCATCATCAACGTAGCAGTGCAGGATGCCGCGCAACCGCTCTGGCTTCTCGAGCTTCGTCCGCTCCTTCGTCAGTAATCTGATGATGTCGGACGTAGCTTCGCGGTTATGCAGGATCAGCGGGAGATCCGTCTCAACAGCCAGTCTGATATGACGCCGGAGGTAGTCTTGCTGCTTCTCGTCAAACGACCTGTCCCAATAATAATCGAGACCGCTCTCCCCGATCGCCACCACGTTCGGATGGGCGGCCAACTCAACCACGGCTTCAAAATCCGCATCCGTCGCGTCTTTCACCTCAGACGGGTGAAGAGCCGACATCACAAACACCCCATCATGCCTATCGGAGAGCTTGATTGCGTCATGGATGGAGGCGACATCGATGGCGGGCAGCACCATCTGCGAGACCCCGGCCGCGCGAGCACGTGCAACGACGGCGTCTCGATCGTCATCGAATTTATGGTGATACAGGTGGGTGTGTGTGTCGATGAGCATGCGGTACGCGCCGGTTGGTCGCACTTGCTAATGGCATGCGGTAGCTTATGTTCTCAGCCCGGAACGCCGGGTATGACTTGCGCGTGCATGCGAAGACCTTGTAATAACAGGCCTTACCCTTCGTGAAGCGGTTCATCAATACGGCGCGTATCCTGGTTGTCATCGTGCCGCTGGTGGCACTGCTTCCCCTGGTGCGCGTCGCGGCCGACTGGGCGGAGTTATCGCGCGTACTTCCGGATGCCGTTCTGCCGGCCGCGCCCAAGGGATTCGACTGGGTTTTGTGGCAGGATGAGGAGGGGCTGATCGTCGCCTCGTATGTCTTCCCCGGCGGGCCTGCTGATCATGCGGGGATTCAAGCAGGCGATGTCTTTTACTCGCTCGAATATCAGCAGTACTTCAATGCCGACGACGTCAAACGGGCTATCGAGGGAATTCCGCCGGGAGAGTCGAGGAGTTATCAGCTCATGCGCGACGGCCGGTTTACCGAGGTCCCGGTAACACTCACGCGCTATCCCACCTTTATTTACCCGCTCTCGACGACAATCTGGCAGTTTTCGTTGTGGGCGTTCACGCTCGGCGCGTTCCTGCACATCCTCGGGCTCATCATCGCCGGGCCGCTCGCGGGCCGCAGCGTCAAGGCGCGCTACTCGCTGCTGCTGATCTCGATGTCGGCCCTGTGGGTGATCGGCAATTTCCTGCGGATGTTCGCGGTGGAAATTGTCGCCCCCCCTCTCGTCTCCGGCAGTACATATAGCCGGATCTTCCAGGGCCTCACGTTCGCGGGAATCGTGGGATGGATCGGTTTCCCCTCCCTCCTGCTGCAGCACGTGCTCGCTGACGCC
>CBFGYX010000021.1:0-12737 GCA_965653075.1 uncultured bacterium | reverse complement strand
CGTAATCGTATGTTTCGCGGCGTCGTGACGCTGCCTGCCGGCGATTACGTGGCGCATTTCGTGACCGACCATTCGTACGCATACGGTGATTTCCGCTCGGAGGATGAGCAGCCGGGTGATCCGTCAGCGTGGGGTATCACCATTCAACGACAGTAATTTTTGGGGATGAAAACGATAGAAGTGGAGATCCCCGTGACGGGGGATGCTCAGGATTATCTCGTCGCCGAACTCGCCGATGTCGGCTTCGAGGGCTTTGTGCAGGAGGATGACGTCCTCAAAGCGTACATCGAAGCTCGGCTCTGGGACGGCACGAAGCGCGACTGGATCGAGCTGTGGCTGAGGAGCCACGGCATCGAGGAGCCGATGAAAGAGACCGTTATCGATCCCCAGAATTGGAATGCACGGTGGGAGGAGACGGTGCAGCCGGTGGCCGTTCCGCCGTTCATTATCAAGCCGACGTGGGCGAGCCTTCCGCCTGAACATGGTGACAAGATTCTGCTGGAAGTCGATCCAAAAATGAGCTTCGGCACCGGCTATCACGAGTCGACCCGACTCATGCTCCGGCTGATGCCGGATGTGGTGAAGGAGGGAGACGTCGTGATGGATGCCGGCACCGGGACGGGAATCCTCGCGATTGCTGCAGCGCGCCTCGGCGCCAAACGGGCCGTTGGATTTGATATCGACGAATGGGCCTACCCGAATGCGACCGAGAACGTACTTCTGAACGGATTTGCCGACCGCATTGAGATTGTCGAAGGCGGTATCGATGAAGTAGCCGTCGGTCCTTATGACGTCATCCTCGCCAACATCAATCTTAATGTGCTGCTCGGCTTACTTGGCTCGTTTTATGAGCGGCTTACCTCGCATGGCCGTCTGGTTATGGCGGGGATGCTCCAGGGAGACCGGCCGCGCATGAGCGAAGCGCTGGAGAGGACGGGATTTGTGATCGACACGGAGAAGACCGAAAACGACTGGTGGGCCGTCGTGGCCAGTAAGCGAGCATGAGAGCGGCGGCGGTCGACCTCGGAACGAACACGGCGCTCCTTTGCGTAGCCGACGTGTCGGGCGACGGACTCCGGGTGATTCACGACGAGGAGACCATCGTGCGATTGGGCGAGGGCGTTGATGCTACCGGCAGTATCACCCCGGCGGCACACCGGCGCCTACTCGACGCAATGGAGCGTTATGCCCAAACCGCACGTGATCTCGGTGTCGAAGCGATCGTCGGCGTTGCCACGAGTGCCAGCCGGGATGCTGAGAATGCGCGGGAGGTCCTCGACGACATCAAGCGGCGTACCGGCATCGACCTGCAGATCATTTCGGGGGAAGAAGAGGCGAGGCTCACCTTTCTCGGCGGGATCTCCGACGTGCCGTCGGCCGGCAACTCGGTTGTGACGATCGACATCGGAGGTGGATCAACCGAGATTACAGCAGGGCAAAGGCAGGACAACTCCTGGAAACTGGACGTCCGCAGTACGCCGACGGGTGCCCTACGTATCCGCGACCGATTCTTCTCCAAGATGCCGCCGGCCGCCGCGGAGATTGAGACGGCCCGGCGCTTCGTTGCACAGTCGGTCTCCGATTTTCGGCCATCGCCCGAGGCCGAGTTCGTCGGTACATCAGGATCGACGACGGTCTTCCGTCACCTTCTCGAGCGCCACGACCCGGACTCCCTTGTGACGAGGGATGACTCGGCCGTCATCGTTTCATTGATGGATGTCCAACGCTGGTCCGAACGCCTGCTGACGGCGCCGTACGATGAGGTGCTCGCGCTATCGCCAGACGTAATGCGCGGACGCGCCGACATTTACTCCGCCAACATGCTGGTGCTCGAAACCGCAATGGACGTGCTGGACTACGACTACGTTGTCATCAGTGGACGTGGACTGAGGCACGGGGTTTTGCTTGGGGCCGTTAAGTCCGTTTGAGGTTACGGCGAAAGCTGAGCCGTGTGGGACCCACGGCCGCGCCGCGTCGTAACGCGCAAATCGGAATGCTCTATCCGAAATAGCGCATTCTCTGAAGCGTCTTATCCGAACTCACGCGCTTTCCGATCAACACCATGCCGGCTACACCCACCGACATCATTCGTGCGCTCTCGACCATCGTCGAACCCGCACGAGAGAAAGACATCATCACCCTCAACATGGTCCGCGATCTGAAGGTGACCGACGATCGTGTGTCGATGACGTTGATGGTGAAGGACCCTACGGCGCCTTTCTCAGATGAAATTGAGGGGCTCGTCACAAAGGCGATCAACGATCGCTATGAAGACGTCGCCGTTGATATTAACGTCGATCACGAGATGATCGGCCTCGGGATGAGCGCTCAGGGTGGTGCCAAGCAGTCGATCGATACCGGCGCTACGAATCTCATCGCCGTCGCCTCAGGCAAAGGTGGCGTCGGTAAGAGCACGGTCGCGGCAAACCTCGCTGTGGCTCTCGCCAAAGAAGGGTACGACGTGGGGCTTGTGGATGCCGACATCTACGGTCCGTCAGTGCCGACGATGTTCGGTGTCGAAGATGCCAAGCCTCGGGTGAATGAGCAGCGCAAAATTGTACCGGTCGAGAAGTATGGTGTCAAGCTGCTCTCGATGGGCTTCCTGGTGGAGCTCGATAAGGCGGTCATCTGGCGCGGGCCGATGGTCTCGAACGCCGTTCGTCAGTTCCTCGGCGATGCCGAGTGGGGCGAGCTCGACTACCTGGTCCTTGACCTTCCTCCCGGAACGGGAGATATCCAGCTCACGCTCGTCCAGTCGGTCGCGCTCACTGGCGCCGTCGTTGTGTCGACGCCGCAGAAAGTTGCGCTGGCCGACGCACGCAAAGGCGTCGCGATGTTTGACAACGTGCAGGTACCGGTGCTGGGAATCGTCGAGAATATGTCGGCTTTCATCCCGCCCGATATGCCCGATCGGAAGTACTTCTTGTTTGGGGAAGGGGGCGCTCGGCGCCTTGCGGACGAGCTCGGTGTTCGTCTCCTGGGCGAGATCCCGATCGAACAACTGGTGCGAGAAGCGGGCGACGTTGGCACCCCGGCCGTGGAGTCGCATCCCGACAGTGCGTCCGCCGCGGCGTTCACCGAGATGGCGCGTGAGGTCGTGATGCAAGTTGCGCTGCGAAACGCAGGGCTGCCGGTGACACAGTCGGTAGAGATCCTCTACAAGTGAGCGCGGTCGATCTTTTTCAGATATGGCGAGTTATCCTCTCACGCGCCAGTCGGACTTTCCTTATTTTCTGATTCGATGACGCAGGACGATAACCAGACACCAGTCGATCGGACACTGGTCGACCAGACACCAAGCGAAATGTCGAGTACGAACCTTGATTTCAACCCGGGTGCCGATCCCGAATTGCGGCGCAAGGTGGAAGAGGCGCTCGATATGATTCGGCCGTATCTCATGGCTGACGGCGGCTCGGTGCGGGTAACAGATATCACGCCCGACCTTGTGGTCGAGCTCGAACTGCTGGGCGCGTGCGGCACCTGCCCGATGAGTACGATGACGCTTCGCGCGGGGATCGAGCAGGCCCTCAAGCGTTCTGTGCCGCAGATCTCACGCGTGGAAGCGGTCAACGCTCCATCCGCCTACTGAGCGCACCTCGATCGTTCATTGCTGCTCATCGAAGGGCTCACTCGGGCCTTCGAGCATCCAGCCGTACTCGAGCAGCGGTAGCATGTCTCGCATCGTTGTGAGGACGGTCTCGGCAAAGGCGGGGTCCTGAAGCTCGTCGTCCGTAACACTGCGCGATGCCACGAATGATTTCCATTTGAGGTACACAGCCGCGGGGTGATCCTCTGTCGCATCGATGCCTCGCGGCATCCGCTTGAGTTTTTCCTCGGGTTCGGCATGAAGCCCCTTCGAGCGTAGATCGTCGACGATGCCGATGAATTCCTCCGGGAACGCCGCCATCCGCTGCCGGAATCGCAGCAGTAGATCTCGCTCCGGATTCCAGAACCCGCCGGCAATGAACGAGCCGCCCGGCTCTACATGGATGTAGACGCCACCGGGCTCCTTCCTGTCGCCGGTCCGTGTCAGGACGGCGCCGATGTGCGTCTTGTACGGATGCTTATTCTTCGAGAACCGGGTGTCGCGGTAAATGCGGAAGATCGACGAACCGGGATCACCCTGATAGGGCAGCTTCGAAGCAGAAGCCTCGCGCGTGAGTTGCACGATCAGGCACTGCATCGGCCAGACCAGTTCATCGTCGTACGTCGATTTGCGAGGTTTGAACCAGTCGCGCTCGTTATTCCGTTTGAGGTCCCGCATGAACTGCAGACCATCTTCGCGAAAACCAGGGAAGGGCGGGAGGTCGAAGAGCGGGTTCATCGGTTAAGGCGTTGACCGACAAGGGCGAGGTACGCGAGGAAGCCCGCCCCAACGCGCAACGCCTCTTCGTCAATGGTAAAGCGAGGGGTATGGAGCGGGTGATCGATGCCTGCGGCGGGGTTGCCGGTGCCGAGGCGGTAGAACGCGCCCGGCACATGCTGAAGGTAGTAGGCGAAATCTTCGGAGGCGAACCACTGGTCGAGATCCACAACATGGTCCTCACCCACGAATTCGACGGCGGCTTCGCGGACGAATGCTGAAGGCCCTTCGTGATTGTAGAGTGCGGGATATCCTTTCCGGATTTCCACGGTTGCCGTTGCACCTTGCGCCTCGGCGGTATGACGCACGACGCGTTCGATGATGACGTGCGCACGTGCACGCCACTCCTCATCCATCGCACGGAATGTGCCTTCCATATGCGCGGTCTCGGGGATCACGTTCGTGGCACCGTCGGCCGTCACCTTCCCGATGGACAATACGCTTGGCACGCCCGGCGGGCAGTTTCGGCTTACGACAGTTTGCAGCGCGCCGATCACTTGTGCTGCGACAACGACGGCATCACTCTGTAGCGTGTGGGGCGCGGCTGCATGGCCCCCGTGGCCGTGTATGGTGATGTAGAGCTCATCGGCTGAGGCCATGTACATGCCGCTCCGGATGCCGATCATGCCCGCCGGAAGTTCGGGTTGAACGTGTTGTCCGAAGGCGAAATCCACGGCCGGAATGCCGTTGAACTCGCCAAGCACGCCCGCGTCGATCATCGGCAACGCACCGCCGGGAAGTTTTTCTTCGGCAGGTTGAAAGATCAGGCGGACTGTTCCATGCAACTCCTTCTTCATCCCCACCAGAATCCCCGCCGCACCGACGAGGCAGGCCGTATGGGCATCGTGCCCACAGGCATGCATCACGCCGGGCACATTCGAGCTGAACGGCAGGCCGGTGGTCTCGAGAATCGGCAGTGCATCCATGTCGGCCCGGAGCATCAGCGACGGTCCGGGGCGGTCGCCGCGAATGATCGCGACCACGCCGGTTCCTGCGATGCTTCGGTGGACCTCGCAGCCCAATGACTCCAGTGCCGCCGCGACGCGTTCGGATGTGCGATGCTCTTCCGTGGCGAGCTCAGGGTGCTGATGAATATCCCTTCGGAGCGCCACCACCTCTGCGTGCGTGGCGTCGGCGATCCGTCTGACGCGATCGATCATCTATTTCCGAACATCATCAAAAAGAAAAGGGGCACGGCCCGTTGCCGCGCCCCTCGAGATTAGAGACAGATGGATCAGTTGAAACCGGGCCCGGAGACCTGCGGTCGCTCATCCTGGTTAGCGAGTTGCCAGGTGGTCTCGAGAATCGGCAGTGCATCCATGTCGGCCCGGAGCATCAGCGACGGTCCGGGGCGGTCGCCGCGAATGATCGCGACCACGCCGGTTCCTGCGATGCTTCGGTGGACCTCGCAGCCCAATGACTCCAGTGCCGCCGCGACGCGTTCGGATGTGCGATGCTCTTCCGTGGCGAGCTCAGGGTGCTGATGAATATCCCTTCGGAGCGCCACCACCTCTGCGTGCGTGGCGTCGGCGATCCGTCTGACGCGATCGATCATCTATTTCCGAACATCATCAAAAAGAAAAGGGGCACGGCCCGTTGCCGCGCCCCTCGAGATTAGAGACAGATGGATCAGTTGAAACCGGGCCCGGAGACCTGCGGTCGCTCATCCTGGTTAGCGAGTTGCCAGGTGGTGCCGAAGATGAGGCGCGCGATCTTCTCCATACGCTCGTAATCCACTTTATGAGGTTCATCGCCAACGCCGTGGTAGTCTTCGTGCGTCCCCGTGAAGTAGAAGATAAACGGGATGTTGTGCTTGGCGAAGTTCCAGTGATCCGAGCGGCGGTAGAACTGGTTCGGGTCATCCGGTGCGTTGAAACGGTCACTTAGCTCGATACCCGTCGCGAGTAGATCGTTGACGTTATCATTCACCTCGTGAATGTCGTCGGAAATGAGATTGCCGCCGATGATGTAGACATAGTCGGTCGTCTCGCCGGGGTATGTGGGGTCGTGCCGGCCGATCATGTCGATATTGAGGTTGGCCACCGTGTTCTCGAGCGGCACCACGGGCTCGAAATCAGAATAGTACCGGGAGCCCAGTAATCCCTTTTCTTCGGCCGACACGTTGAGGAACAGAACCGAACGACGAGGGCCATACCCGTCTTCGCGTGCTTTCTGGAACGCCTGTGCGATTTCAAGCAGCGTAACGGTACCCGATCCGTCGTCGTCGGCGCCGTTGAAGATCTGGTCTCCATCGAGCGTGGGATCGACGCCGACGTGGTCGTAGTGGGCCGTGAGCACGATGAACTCGTGCTTCAGCGCGGGGTCGACGCCTTCCACGGCCGCGATAACGTTCTCCGTAACCAGCGGGACGCTGTTGTTGCGGATCGTCGAGCTCACCTCCACATTCGGCACGGCGAATACGCTTGGGGAGAACGACGCGTCGATCTCAGACTTGATGTCGTCGATCCTGCGACCGGTGGGCTGCAGAATGGCGTTGGCCACCTCCGATGAAATTGCATGGACCGGCGGGAAAGCGCGCCGCGGCCCGTCCTCTGACAATGAGATGCTGCCAACCTGCACTTCGAGCGCTTCGGCCTGACGGCGGGCTGTCTCGGCAAGATCTTGCTGCTGCGGACCGAGATCATCGACGATCAAGATGCCCAGCACCTGACCCGATGTGGATGCCGCGCGGAATTTGCTCCAGAGATTTTCGCTCCAGGTTGTGAGTTCGCCGTCATCGCTGAGCAGGCTGTTACCCTCGGCGTCGGTCGGCTCTCCACCCAGGACGAGCAGCCACTTCCCGGCACTTGAAATGCCGGCTTCCGAGAGCGCCGCGAAGTCGTCATACGCGCCATCCGAAATGCCATAGCCGGCAAAGACGACCTCGGCGCGCACGTCTGGAATGGTGCCGAACATGAGGTACGACGAGCCGTCGTGGCGTCCGAGCCCGAACTCCGTCCGCGCGACGGATTCCCCGTTCACTATGACCTCGAGATCTGCGGCTTCGAGGTCATTTCCGTAGACAGTAAAAGGCTGCAGATAGCGCTTCAAGTCGCGCTCGTCATCCGTCTGGACCGTGCCCATTGGGGTCAGACCGGTGAGGCGATACTGCGACGCCAGGTACTTGGCGGCCAGTTTCTGACCCCGCGCCGTGGCCTCTCTTCCCTCAAAATAATCCGAGGCGAAGACGTAGAGATGTGCAGCGAGTTCATCGGCGGTAATGGTCTCCGCATATCGCTGCGCGACGCTCGGATCGTCGATGACGGTAGGGGCGAACGCGGCGCTGGGAGCCTGAGCCAGCGAAGGCGAGGCGGCGGCAGCCAGAATGAATGCGGCAGCACATAATGCTGCTAATCGGCGACGAACGTCGAGAATACGATTCATCATGAAAGGGAATGGAGGGTTACGATGTCGTATGCGAACGTGTAACGCGGTGTGAGGATTCGCACCGGCGCAATGTACAGCCTTCGGTGCGTTGGAGTGAGTGGAATCGAACGGGTCGTCGCAATCGGCCCTCGATCAACACACCCAGATGATTTTCGGTGAGCGGGGCGCGTCGTCTACATCATCTTACTTCGCTTGTTCAGATACGACGTCAGGGCGTGATCGTATGGCGCGGCGGTGTCCAGTTCGACGAAGTCGATGCCATGCTCGCGACAACGGAGTCGGAATCGCTCGGAGAAGTGCGCGACGGCTTCCTGGTAGTGCTCAGCGAGGTGGGCGGGCTGTAGAGCGATCTCACGTCCGGTCTCCATATCCCGAAAGATCATCGGCACGTTGGGGAAGCGGAAGCGTCGCTCCGTGTCGGAGTCGAGGACGTGGAAGACCAGTACCTCGTGGCCGCGGTGCCGCAGATGACGCAGTGCGCGGAGGAGATCATCGTGCTCGCCGATATTCTCGAAGAGATCCGTCAGTACCACCACCAGCGATCGGCGGCCAATACGTTCGGCAACCTGGCCGAGTGCGGCCGCGGCGCCGGTGCGCGTGCGTTCCTCGTTTGAGCGAGCGGCGGCCTGCTCGAGCGTCAGTAAGATGCGGCGAAGATAACTGCGCGTGCTTCGCGGCTCGAGCACGTCCCTTAGTTGATCGTCGAAAGTGATCAAGCCGCTGGCATCACGCTGCTTGATCATCAGATAATGCAGACCGCCCGCAAGGTATGCCGCGTACTCAATCTTGCTGAGGCCGTCGTTGCCGCGGTACGACATCGACGTCGATATGTCGAGCACCACGTAGTGGCGCAAGTTCGTCTCTTCCTCGAACTGCTTGACGTAGTATCGATCCGTCTTGGCGAATACCTTCCAGTCGACGTGGCGCAGCTCATCGCCCGAGTTGTACGGCCGGTGCTCGGCAAATTCGACCGAAAAGCCGTGGTACGGGCTCTTGTGAAGGCCCGTCATGAAGCCTTCGACAATCATGCGGGCGCGCAACTCCATGTTGTCGAGTCGCGATACGGTAACGGGGTCGAGAAAGCGGAGGGCGGGAGAACGGTCTGCCATGAATAACCGGCAATACTTGGGCGGGCCCCAGTAGAACGTGTGACGATACGTCGGTTCCTGCTTATCTTCAGCGCCGACGTCGCCGCGGGCCTTGCCCCTGCGGCGATCGGTCGGCGGCAGCCGAACATTTTATCCCCCTTATTCGCGCAGATGGATCGGGTCAAGGCCCAGTTACTGGATAAGTCGGATCTCGATCGGATGCTCGATCGGATGGCCCATCAGATTGTTGAGGCCTTCGATCCGGCGGTCGACGATGCGTCTCGGCTGGCGCTAATCGGGATGCAGACGCGAGGCGTCTATCTGGCGCAGCGGTTGCACGATCGAATTCTGGCTACCGACGGTATCGATCTACCGATGGGCGTTCTCGACGCCACGATGTACCGTGACGACTTCCGGCGCCGGCTGCGTCAACCCGAGATCCGCGTCACGCGCATCCCGTTCGATATTACCGACCGGCACCTGGTGTTGGTGGATGACGTGCTCTATACGGGTCGAACCGCCCGCGCCGCGCTCGACGCTCTGATGGATCTCGGACGCCCTGCGTCCATCCGGTTACTTGCCGTCGTTGATCGAGGACAGAGGGAGCTGCCGATCCGCGCCGATATTGTCGGTCGATTTGTGCCCACGCTACCCGGCGAGGAAGTACGCGTGCGTCTTGGCGAGATTGACAACCGCGAAGGCGTCTGGCTCGTCGATCCACAGGCCGACGACAGCAGTGATCCAGATAACGAAATGAAGTCTCAGGAGTAGCGGTGACCGATTCGCCCACCATTTCATCGCTCAATCACCGGCATCTGCTGGGCCTGTCGACCTACAGTGCCGACGAGATCCGGCTTATTCTCCACACGGCACGCCACTTCCGCGAGGTACTCGAACGGCCCATCAAACGGGTGCCCACACTCCGCGGGGTGACGGTGTGCAACCTCTTTTTCGAAGCATCGACGCGCACTCGGATCTCTTTTGAACTGGCCGAGAAGCGGCTTTCCGCCGATGTCGTCAACTTCTCGTCGTCGGGGTCGTCGGTTTCGAAAGGTGAGTCGCTCAAGGATACGGCGCGCAACATCGAGGCGATGAAAGTCGATGTGGCCGTCATACGTCATCGCTCGCCCGGCGCCGCGCATTACCTTACACGCTGTGTTGACGCCGTCGTGCTCAACGCCGGCGACGGCGCACACGAGCATCCCACACAGGCACTACTCGATATGCTGACGATGTCTGACGTGGTTGAGTCGTTCGATGGGCTGAACGTCTCGATCATCGGCGACATCACGCACAGCCGGGTTGCGCGGTCGAACATTTACGGACTGCGAGCGCTCGGGGCCAATGTCACCCTATGTGGCCCGCGTACCATGATCCCCGTCGGCATCGAGCAGTTAGGCGTCCGCGTGACCAGCCGCCTCGACGAGGCGTTGGACGGCTGTGATGTAGCCATGGCGCTTCGTATCCAGATGGAACGTCAGGACGAAGGGCTCTTCCCGAGTCTGCGCGAATATCACGATCGGTTCGGCATTACGATGCGGCATCTCGATGCGCATCCGCATCTCTGGATTATGCATCCCGGTCCGGTCAACCGCGGAGTCGAATTAGCCGACGAGGTCGTGGATCACGAGCGAGCCATCATCCTCAACCAGGTTACAAACGGGCTGGCGGTTCGCATGGCGGCTCTTTATCTGCTGGCTGCGCCGGGCGCCTCGGTAGAGTAAGATTGGCCGGCGACGCAGGAGACCGCGTTTTCCAGCGAACTCCACGAACAAAAAAGCTCTGCGCGGCGTAGGAACAGACTGAAATGATCTTCACCCGCCGTCTCTATGCGGTGGAGATATATTTACACTGACGCGTGGAGGCGCATTAGCATATGGCAAAGCAAGAACCGATTCAGCAGGAAGGCGTCGTGACCGAGGCGCTTCCGAATGCTCAGTTCCGTGTGGAACTCGACAACGGTCATACCATCCTCGGCCTTCTTTCGGGCAAGATGAGGAAGTACTTTATCCGAATCCTCCCAGGAGACCGTGTTGACGTCGAGATGTCTCCGTACGATTTGACGAAGGGCCGTATCGTCTACCGCTACAAGTAAGACGTGGGCTACCTGTTTTGATGCCGTGCTGCGCGTTGGTCGCGGCGCGGCATGCGTTTATTCGGCGATGTTGCCTGTTACTTGCGGGTCACTTGATGCTCAAGGACGGCTGGCCTGCGCCATCGCCCCGTCGTGGCGCTCCGCTTCCTCGTTGGAGGCCACCTTCCGGTTCAGCCATTCGATCAGCGCGGCGTAGTTGCGGCTCCGAGGATCGTGCGTGAGATAGCGTGGAATGACAGCGAGTACCTTGAATCCGTGCCTGATCTGAAAGGACAACGTAGGATCGTGCCGGTCGCCGCGGATCACCTCTTTGACGTAATCACGCGGAGATAATTGATCCGCCACAGCCGCGTAACCCGGTAGCCTGGCGCCTGCGCGGATCCGCAGCAATCCCATCTCCTCAACGAGATTCCGGCGTGCATCGTAAATGAGCGAGCCAATGCCGCGCCGCCGATGATCGGGGTCGACCATCACCTCGGCGCCATATAGCGTGCGCCCCGATGGATCGTGGTTGTGGAAATAACCGCTGTCGGTGAGGTCGTTGTAGTTGTCGAGCCGGTCGTAATCATCCCACGAGAGGATGAGGCTCGCCGCCATTCCTATAACTTGGTCATCGGCATCGACGGCGACGAATTGGCCCTCCGGAAAGACATTGAGATGGATCTCGAGGTGTTCGGGTAACCACGGCTCGTCGCTTGGATAGACTTTCTGCGAGATGGCCGTGATTCGGGCGAAGTCGCGCGGCTCCGTGTTGCGCACCCGAATTGATCCTCGTTCCGTGGTGGCCGAGCTCATAACACCTCGGTATCGATGTGTTTAATGAGCTCCTTGGTGCGCCGGCTGTCATCGAGCGGCAACACTGTGCCGAAGGATCGAGCGTCTTCCGCCGTCTTGATGTCGATCTCTCCGATGATAACATCTTCGGTATTGACGGTGCCCTCAGCCATGATTCCATCACGTGAGAAGGCATAATCGTTGGGTGTGAGGATCGACGCCTGCCCGTAGTTGAGCGAAAAATCCCGCGTCCGGGGCAATCCGCCCACCGTTGTTGAGTTGATGGCATACATGTGGTTCTCAATCGTCCGGGCGTGAGCGCAGTACCGCACGCGGAGGAAACCATGTCGGTCGTCGGTATCGCTCGGAACGCAGAGCACGTGAGCGCCTGCTCTTGCCATCTCACGAATGAGCTCCGGAAACTCGACATCGTAGCAGATGGCGATCGCCAGTTTGCCGTAATCCGTTTCGAACACACGCGGAACCGAGCGCGGCTCGATCTTCCAATCTTCCCGCTCAAAGCGCGTCATGTGCAGTTTCCCTTGCACACCGTAACCGCCGTTGGGGGAGAACAGAAACGCATCGTTGTGCACGTTGTCGCTCCCCTCGTCGATGACGGGGATGGTGCCGGCAACGATGTAAAGCCCGTTGTCAACGGCCAGCCGCTCCATCATTTCGATGAACCGAGGGACGAACGCCGCAACGTCTCGCACCTGAACATCAATCGGGCGCTTGACATCGCCGAGTGACATCAGTTGCAGCGTGAAGTACTCGGGTAATACGAGCAGGCGGCATCTATAATCGGCGGCGGTTTCCACGACAGCCGACACTTGATCCTCAAATTGCTCAAAGGCGTGGATGGTTCGCACAAAGTATTGCGCCGCTGCGACGCGAATCCGGTCGCCGTAGGGTTCTTTCATCGGTAAGAAGGAGAAATTGGGTTTCCGGATTCGAGAACCCATAGTTGCCGGAAGAGGGTCCCGCCCAACGTGCCGCGGCTGCTACAATCGGGATCGACGGGTCTTCTCGG
>CBFGYX010000020.1:0-12826 GCA_965653075.1 uncultured bacterium | reverse complement strand
TGTCCTGCACTCGCCTGTTAATGAGGAGGTAGGCGTCGAACATGCTCGACGCATCTTTGAGGTGGCACGGCATCCGAAGAGCTTCCTCTCGCTCGATACGGCCGACCACCACCTGAGCCGCGCAGACGACTCACGGTTTGCGGGCGACGTGCTCGCGTCGTGGGTCAGGAAATACTTATTGATTCATCCCGAGCGGACGGTCTACGCGGATGTGCAAGACAACCGGGTATCGGCGCGAACGGCACCCGGCGGTTATCGTACCGATATCATCGCGAACGGATATGCGCTCATCGCCGATGAGCCGGAGTCACTGGGCGGTACCGATACCGGACCTACACCATATGACTTCCTCGCGGCAGCGCTTGCGTCCTGCACGTCGATGACGCTGCATATGTACGCGAGCCGGAAGGAATGGAAGCTTGGACCTGTGACGACGCGCGTTAAGCACTCACGTATCCACGTGACGGATTGCGATGATTGTGGGGAGAAGGGCAAGAAACTCGATCATCTCGAACGGGAGATCGAAATTGAGGGCGATCTTGACGAAGCGCAGCGGAAGCGGCTGATCGAAATCGCAAATCGCTGCCCGGTGCACCGGACGCTGGAGTCGGACATCCGCATCTCGACACATGAGGCTGATCCGGTGGACATCGCTGAACAGATAAACGAGGTGTGACGTGCCAGATATGAAAGCCATCGTTGCCACGGAACCGGGCGGGCCCGAGAAGCTCGCGTTCGTGGATGTACCACGACCGGTGCCGGGGCCGGGAGAGCTCCTCGTTCGGATCCACGCTACGGCGCTGAACCGTGCCGACCTTTTGCAGCGGGAGGGTAAGTACCCGCCGCCACCGGGCGAGAGCGACATCATTGGACTGGAGATGGCAGGAGAGGTGGCCGAGCTGGGCGCCGACGCGAAGCAATTTGCCGTGGGTGATCGCGTGTTCGGACTGCTTCCGGGTGGAGGCTACGCCGAGTACGCCGTTATTCCCGAAGGCCTGGCGATGCCCGTCCCGGAAAACCTTGCAATGACGGAGGCCGCTGCCGTCCCCGAAACGTACCTAACCGCGTTCCAGGCACTTCACTGGATCGGCCGGTTGTCGAAGGGCGAGACCGTACTTATTCATGCAGGAGCCAGCGGAGTGGGGACGTCTGCGATACAGCTCGCGCGCGAAGCGGGAGCAAGGGTGCTGGTCACGGCATCCGCGCCGAAGCATGATACATGCATCGCGCTCGGCGCCGAAGTGACGATCGATTATAAGAGCGAGGACTTCGCCGAGCGGGTGAAACAGGAAACGAACGGCCGAGGCGCCGACGTGATCGTCGACTTCATCGGCGCATCCTATTTCGACCGCAACATCCGCTCGCTGGCCATGGATGGTCGGCTCGTCATGCTCGCCATGCTCGGCGGCGCCAAAGCCGACGAGCTAAACGTCGCGCGGATGTTTGCCAAGCGTGCAACCGTCGTCGCGTCGACCCTGCGGAATCGTTCGCTCGCGTATAAGCAGGAGCTTACCGCCGACTTCGTTCGGCGCGTACTGCCCCTGCTCACCGATGGCCGCGTCAAGCCGGTCATTGACGACGTGCTCGACTGGGCCGACGTTGCCGAAGCGCACCGCCGCATGGGCGCCAACGAAACGGCGGGCAAGCTGGTGCTGAAGGTGATATAAGGACGTCGCTCTATCTATCGGCGGCCCGCGGCGGCGTTGGCTCGTCGACCTCTTTGATTTCGCCCTGGGCCAGACCGCGCTCCGAAAGCGACACCCGGGCCGATGCGATGAGTTCGCCCACCTCGCGCGCCGCTCGGTTCATGATGTAGGACACCTCAGGAATCGGAACGGCGAACTCATAGTGCATCATGAGCACATGTCGGTCGCCTTCGTCGGCGAAAACCTGGTCGTCGTCGGCATCGTCGAGCGTTAACTCGAGATCTTCGGGCACCGCAGCAGGCGTAACATCCTCCCAGGTCAGCTCAGCGTCCGGGTGGTGCCAGTCCCAGAAGAACTCCTCCGTGTGCTGCGACGCCACATTGACCGGCAGCGGCTCGTCCAGCGAGATCGACTTATCCTCGCGATACCGCTGCTGGTTACTTACAAGCCCCACGAGCATCCGGTGCGTGATGCCGAGCAGCCAGCCGCGAAGCGACATCTGCTCGGGCTTCCGAGCCCGGTGCTGCCACGCGTGGATCCAGGCTTCTCCGGCGACTTCCTCCGGCGTGAAATCTCTCGGGTGGATCTGACGCTGGGCCACGTAATACGCCAGCTCGCGCCGCGCAAGCCGCACCATCGTAGGCATGTGCGGCTCCACCACCGCTTTGAATTGATCCTCATCGACGATCGAGGAAAAGTCGATCGTTTCGTTTCTATTGGACGTCATATCGTGCTCTCCGTCTTTATCTGACCTCTACCGCCCAACGCATAGAGAGCTGATGTAGTTGACGACGGAGGCGTAACATCGAGCGATCAAAAAAAGGGCGAGCCCCGTCTGGAGCCCGCCCTAAATGTTCTCGTCGAAATCCCGGCAGATCAGGACACGTTCTCGAAGAACCTGAACCTGCGTTCTTCGACATCAAATGGTCGCTGAGGTGTGACTTTTCGGCCGCCGTTTGCCCAGGCGGGGTGCCGCACACCTACCATCGACTGCTCCGAATAGAAGTGGCGCGTGTTGATGCTGAAGGGACGGTAGTTTGAGTCGGCATGGCGCACGCTGTATGCGATGCTCACGGCGCTTGCAAAGCCACGAGCTTTTGAGTCATGCGTCAGCGAGGAATAATGCGCACGCTTCCGACCTCCCGGATTGAACGCACTGAACTGGTACGGGTCCAGAACGGCACTCTGATACGAGGACTTGCCACGATAACCGGTCTCAACGCGGTTGCGCACGACCCATGCCACGAGTTCCATCTCTTCCGGGCGCTTCGTCTCCGAATAGATGACGCGGGCCAGCCACAGCGTCTCAGAGTCGAGCTTCTCGGGTGGTAACGGCTTAACCCGGCGGGGATTCTGCAACACATCCTGAATCATGTGCTGCTCGGATTCAGCTACCTCAGACGATTCTTCAGTCGTGGTCTCTGATTCAACACCGGCGTCGACAGTAGCGACGGCCGTGGCCGAAGCGCGCTCGACCACTCCATCACCACCAATAACGACAACGCCGATAAACGTCAGCAGAAGGGTGAAGAGGAGGAGGCCGGTGGTATGCTTTTTATTCATAGGTTAACGGCTGTGTGATGGGAATGGGAGGCATACTCCGGGTGAAGAGAGGCTCCCGCCATGCTTGCGCCTAAGTGATTGTGATAAATGGATTTGGGGGTATCATTGTTTCGGATTTGTCACGACAATCCCCTATCAAAACATTCTTCACGAAGGGCAGAGCCAAAAGGCCGTAAGTCACTGTTTAGTAATGGTTTATCCTAAATGATGACGATCTTGACATGCCGCGACAACCCCGTACCGCATCGCTCGTTCCGAAAACGGCGGGACGGAGAGCGCGCAGCTCCCGGAAATCGATCATATCTGCACGAATTCGGCGATGCGTGAGAATAAATTTCACATTGTAGCCGACGAGAACGCCGTCGGATTGCAGGAAATCGCCTCCCATCTCGGCACGCTCGATCTGTTGCCGGCGGAAAGAATCGATGCTCAGGCACTTCAGCAGGCCAATGCGCTGATAGTTCGCAGCGTTACGCGTGTCGACCGTCCTCTGCTTGAAGGCACGCCGGTTCAGTTTGTGGGATCAGCGACGGCGGGCATTGATCATGTCGATACAGAGTTCTTGCGCGATGCCGGCATTGCATTTCGCCATGCCCCTGCTTCGAATGCGGTCTCGGTAGTCGAGTATGTCCTCGCGGCGCTTCTCGTGCTATGCTCGCGAGAACAACGACTACTGGATGATCTGGTAGTGGGGGTTGTCGGCTGTGGAAATGTGGGTTCGCGGCTTGCCGACCGTCTGGAACTGCTGGGCGTGCGTGTCCTCAGGAATGATCCGCCGAGAGCGCGCGCCGAAGAGGGCTTTGTGGCGCTTGACACCGTGCTCAAGACATCCGACGTAATAACACTCCACACGCCGCTCGAACACGCGGGACCCTTCCCCACTCATCATTTAATTGATGACGGCGCGTTTGAACGCATGCGGCCCGGCGTCTGGTTCATCAATGCGGCTCGAGGCCCGGTCGTCGACACCGCGGCTCTCATTCGTGCAATTGATGCGGGGAAGGTGCGGCACGCGGTCGTCGACACGTGGGAAGGTGAGCCCAGCGTCTCGCTCGAGCTACTCGGCAGAGCCACGATTGGCACGCCTCACATCGCCGGATACTCATATGACAGCAAGCTCCTCGGCAGTCGGATGGTCGTCGAAGCAATGGCCGATTATTTCGGCTTCGAGATCGACCTGGGTCCGTTACAGACCGATGATAAGCACCTGATTACCCCACCCGACCCGGCGCTGGATGTGGTCGAAGCGTCGCGTTATGCCGTGGGGCAGATGTACGACATCCTCGCGGACGATAGACGCCTGCGTGAGGCGTTATTTAACCGACCGACATTGAACCGACCGCCATTGAACCGACCGACGCCGCGCGATCAAAACGCAACCGCCTCGCATTCGGCGGCATTTCGCGAGCTGCGCCGCACGTATCCGCGGCGCTATTCGTTCGGCAGATACGGCATCGACGGCGCGTTGCTCCGGCCCGGCATCGCCGACGTATTGACACGTCTCGGCCTGCACGTGGAATTGGAGGCGGCTCAGGTGCGGTAGCCGAATGTCTTGAGAAACGAGTCGCGATTGCGCCAGTCTTCGCGGACTTTCACGAAGAGCCGCAGGAACGCCGGCCGGCCGGTTAGCTCTTCGATGTCTTTCCGTGCGCGGATCCCGACTTTCTTAAGCGCCTGTCCCTGCTTCCCGATAATGATGCCTTTCTGGGAATCCCGCTCCACGACGATCTCAGCATCGATCACGTCCTTCCCTGCATCGTTCTCCTCGTACGCTACAATGTTCACCTGAACGGCATACGGGACCTCCTGCCGAAACAGCTCGAAAATTTTCTCGCGGATGATCTCGGCCACGAAAAACCGCTCAGGATGCTCCGAGATCATGTCGGGCGGATAGAAGGGCGGACCCTCGGGCAATCGATCCACGATGACCCGGCGCAGCACGTCGAGGTTGTATCCGGTCACCGCCGAGACGGGGATCACCTCCTCGAAGCGGCCGTGCTCCTGATATCGCTCAACCAGCGGCAGCGCCAGCTCACGGTTGATGAGGTCCATCTTGTTGATCACGAGCAGCATGGGCCGCTCACGGGCCACCTCCAGTGAAAGCTCGTCAACGCGCTCGAGTGTGGCATCCGCCATAAAAATAACGATGTCGGCATCAGCCACAGCGTCGTGCACGCTATGCATCATCGCTTCGTGAAGGCGGTAGCGAGGTTCGATGACGCCCGGCGTATCAACGAAGATGACCTGATGATCATCGGCCGTCAGGATGCCGATGACACGCTGCCGCGTTGTCTGCGGCTTCTTCGTGACGATTGACAGCTTATGGCCGATGAGGGCATTCATAAGCGTGCTTTTACCGACGTTCGGCTTGCCGATGAGCGCGGCATACCCGCTGCGGAAGCCTTCCGGGACGACAATCCCCATTCCAGGTGACATATCGCTCATGCGGTGTACGATTTCTTGACGAGCGTGGCCATATCGCGCACCGCCTGATCCATACCCACCAATACGGCGCGCGCCACAACGGCAAAGCCGATCGATACTTCCTCCACCGCAGCGACCTGTTTCGCGAACAGAGGAAAGTTGACGTAGTCGAGCCCGTGGCCGGCGTGCACCTTCAATCCGAGCTCGGTGGCACGGTCGGCCGCGATGCGGAGTTTCTCCAGGAGGCGGAGCTGTTCGGAACGCGTCTTCGCATTCGCATAATCGCCGGTATGCAGCTCGATCGTGTTGGCGCCGGAGTCATGCGCGGCTTCGACCTGCTCAACCACAGGATCGACAAAGAGGGCGACTTCCTCGATCCCTGCGTCGTACATCGCGGGGATGATCTCGCCAAGGCGCCCGCGCGAGCGGATGACATCAAGGCCGCCTTCAGTGGTTATTTCTTCACGCCGTTCCGGTACGAGTGTCGCAAGCTCCGGCACCGTATCGCAGCAAATAGCCACCATCTCCGGATCGGTAGACAGCTCGAAATCGAGCTTACCCTTGACCGTTTCCTTGAGCAGCACAACGTCCCGATCCGTAATATGACGTCGATCCTCGCGTAGATGAAACACGATGCCGTCGGCACCGGCCGCCTCGCATATGGCGGCAGCATGCACGGGGTCCGGGAAACTCTCCTGGCGGGCATTCCGGAGCGTGGCAACGTGATCAATATTAATGAGCAGTCCTCTCACGATACTGTGTACCTCAGAGCTGTGTAAACTTGATGAAGCAGGCAGGCGACAGCAACGCCGAGCGGCTTCGATTGTCGTGTATTCAGTTACGGGCGATCGTGCATACCGTAGTTGACTCGGTTTGTTTTCGGCTCCGGCCGACCTGCGTGCAAGTTGCTTTTAGAACGACCTTCGGTTAACTTCGCGCCGCTAAAGTGCCCGGTACATCCCATCCTTCCGCTCACCAACAGTCCAGAAAAGGGATAGAGTCATATGGCTGATAGCAGCCAGGCCGTACGAACCGGCCTGCAGATCTTTCTCGCATTAGTCATCGTCGTTCTGGCGTACTGGCTGTACCTGTCGATCACCGAACCGTATAAAGTGATCGAGCAGGAACGTGAACTGACAGAGCTCACGCGTCAGCGAATGTCAGACGTGCGCTCGGCACTAATTGCACACGAGCAGCGAGTGGGGCGCTTTCCGGGCTCGCTCGATTCACTCGTCTACTTTGTTCGCGACTCGCTGAGCGAAGGACGGCGCGACAGCCTGCTCTCGGCTCAGTACCCGGCCGACTCGCTGATCTACTCGCCCAGAACGGGGCGCCAATTTGCGTACTCGCTCAACGATACGTCGAACGTGGACATCTACCTGCTCGAGGATCCGGATTCGAACGATCGGATCGGCTCGGAGCGGCCGGATGTAACGCGTCTGAACGCCGCAAGCTGGGAATAAGCGTCGACTGACCTGGGTTCGAAGCGCAGATGCGCATCGGCCACTATTCTTCTCGGGTGATGAAAGCAGTTGCCAGGGCGGCCGTCGACGTTCAGGGTCGACAGCTGCAGTATGCAGAGATTGAGGAGTATGGTGGACGGCGCCGGCTGCTGAGACTGGGCAGTTGCGACTTCGACTTTAACGTTGTCGATGAACTGGTTGGCAGCCCCGATAGCGATAAGCTGCTCTCGGTCAGAGGTGCTCTGCGCGATGTGTTCGCCGGATCCGTGGCCTCGGAGCTCCGCTTTGTGCTACGCCCACCCGTTGTCCGCACCTTCTTCTCCGCCGTACCCAGCGACCTTCCCCGTTCGAGCCTGCAAGTAAGGGCACGCCAGGAGGCGGCACTGCTGTACGGCACTGGACCCGACCTCATGGTCGACCTCAATCTGACGGCCGAAGCTTACGATGAGAGTCACTTCGAAGAGAGGTGGCTGGGTGTTTCAGTGACGCTCGAGGATGTCCGGAAGAAGCTCGGTCGGCTGGCCGGCGCCTTGCCCGGATCTTCCTTCCAGGTGTGCTCGTCGCGGGTGGCCGCCGGTAAGGCCGTTCAACGATTCCAGCAGGTGAGGGAGGAAGAAGAGGACGGCATCGTGATGGCCGTCGGCTGCTTCGAAGGTCATTATGAGCTCGCGTTTGCTAAAGACCGGCAGTGGCTTTTCAGCCATGGCGTGCTCGGCATGACCGAGGCGGATGCTGCCTTCTTCGCGGCGAATATCCTGCGGCGCTTCGGGTATGACCCTGTCAGCGTGGGACGGGTCCTGGTCTACGGTGAGAGTAATCGCAAGGACCTTCCGACGTTTGAGCTCGCCTTCGGCGTCACGCCGTCTGCTTTCGATCCGTTAATGCTCGTCAACATCGACCCGGCGACGCTGGACGAAGATTATAATGGCGGTGCTTTCCTGCCATGCGTGGGGGCGGCTGTTTGAGCCTGGTTTGGCGCCCTTCGACGAACCGCTCCGGGCCCGATGCGTAGGACCGCATCCTGCCTGAACAACTTCTCCTGTCATCATGCGGATTATTGGCGGTCGGTTTCGGCGCCACCGGTTAAGTACTCCCAAAGGCCGAGGCACCAGACCGACGACTGACCGGAGCCGGGAGGCGGTCTTCAACCTGTTGGCGACGCGAATCGATCTCAATGGAGCCTGGGTTCTCGACCTTTTTTCAGGTAGCGGGGCGCTTGGCCTCGAAGCCCTGAGCCGAGGAGCCGAATTTGCCGCATTTATAGAAACCGACGGCCGCGCGATGGCCGTCGCGCGCGACAATGCGGAGAGCCTCGGCATTGATGAAGCATGCGAGTTCGTGCGGATGGACGCGATCGCGTATCTGAAACGCTATGCCGGGCGCGCCTACGACCTGGTGCTTGCCGATCCTCCGTATAACCTGCCGTCCTTGCCGTTGCTTCCAGAGATGGTTTTACCGCATCTGAGCGAGAACGGCATCTTCGTTCTTGAACATGACGCACGCGTATCACCGGGGCAACATCCCAACCTCGAAACCTCGCGTCGATACGGCAAAAGTGTTCTGGCCGTGTATCACGCCGAGCCCGTCTCCGAGGACCATCCCGAGTGACGCTCGAACGCGGCGATGAGCATCATCCCTATCCTAAAGTGCTGAAAACTAATGAGCTCCGACCGCCGACTTGCCCTCTATCCCGGAACGTTCGATCCGCTAACGCACGGGCATCTCGACATCCTTGAGCGTGCTCTCCGCGTCTTCGACGAGGTCGAGGTGACCATTGCGGTCAACGCGAGCAAGAACACGCTCTTCACTGTCGAGGAGCGTGTTGAGATGGTGAAGAAGAGTACGGCGCACCTTGAAGGTGTGCTGGTGGCGCAGTTTGAAGGATTGATTGTAGATCGAGCGAGGGAGCGGGGCGCCGTAGCGCTCGTACGCGGCCTCAGGCAGGTGTCTGACTTCGATTATGAGTTTCGGATGGCCTTTGCCAACCGAAAACTCTATCCCGACGTGGAAACCGTCTTTTTCATGACATCCGAGGCACACGCATTTACAAGTTCATCGATCGTGCGGGATGTACACCGATGGGATGGGGCGGTGGATGAGTTCGTTCCGCCGGCCGTTCACGAGATGCTGTCGAAAAAACGGCGCAGTGTGCAACGCTAAGTTGCCTTAACGTAGTTTCCGCGCATCCACGTGCCGGGCGGGGACGAGGCCGTTTCCTAAAGTAAGTTCATCATCCGTCGTTATGACAGATCATACCTCAGCTCTTTCGTTCAATCCACGTGTTGCCGCCATGCAGCCGTCTGCCACCCTCGCGATGTCGGCGCGGGCGCGCGAGTTAAAGCAGGCCGGGCGCCCCGTCATCGGCCTGAGTGCCGGCGAGCCCGACTTCGGCACGCCGGAGGTAATCTCGGAGGCCGGCCGCAGGGCCATCGACGAGGGCCAGACGCACTACACCGATAACCCCGGTATGCCTGAGCTTCGGCAGGCAATCGTCGACAAGCTTAAAAAGGACAACGGCCTCGAGTACGCCGTCGAAGATATCGTCTGCTCGAACGGGGCGAAGCAGTCCGTAGCGATGGCCATCTCGGTTCTGTGCCGGTCTGGCGACGAAGTTCTGATTCCGGCGCCGTACTGGGTGAGCTATCCCGAGATGGTTCGCTTTGCGGGCGCCGAGCCTGTATCGGTGGAGACGAGTGTCGAGACCGAGTACCGCATCACGCCGGAGCAGCTCGAGCGCGCCATCAATGAGAACACGCGGCTGTTCATCATGTGCTCGCCTTCGAACCCGACGGGCAGTGTCTACCCCCGCGAAGAGCTCGAAGCGATCGCCGAAGTCCTGCGCCGTCATCCGCATGTGTACGTGCTCTCGGATGAGATTTACGAGCACGTCATTTTCGGCGCGACGCATGTGTCTATCGCATCGCTGCCGGGCATGTTCAGCCGGACCATCACGGTCAATGGCTTCTCGAAGGCATACGCAATGACCGGCTGGCGGCTGGGCTATCTGGCGGCAGATCGTGCTATCGCCAAGGCGGTCTCGAAGCTGCAGGGCCAGTTCACGTCGGCACCGTCGACGATTACGCAGGCTGCAGGCGTGGCCGCGTTACGAATGGACAAGGAGCCCGTCAATGGGATGGTGGAACAGTTCAGACGTCGCCGCGACCTCGTCATCGACCGGCTCAACGCCATCGAAGGGGTGCGATGCCCCGTTCCTGAAGGCGCGTTCTACGTGTTTCCGAAGATCGATGCGTTTTTCGGGCGCCGTACGTCGAGCGGGACCACCATCGAGTCTGCGCAGGACCTCTGCTTCTACCTGCTCGAAGAGCACGATGTAGCGCTGGTGCCGGGTGAGGCTTTCGGCGATCCATCCGGCCTGCGGATCTCATATGCCGCGTCGGAGGATACCCTCAACGAGGCTCTTGACCGAATTGCCCGCGGGCTTGGGGCGCTGGCTGCATGAGTGAGAGTGGTCAGTCGATCGACGTCTGGGATAGGAGTCCGGCCCATGGTATCGCTCAGTATGAGCGATCTACGGCTCAGGGACGAGCAGCCCAGCCGCCCGATCGATACTGGCTGCACGCGCTACTCTTTCTGATCACGCTGGCGACGACCGTACACGCCGGTGGGATCCTGGTGGGAAGGGTGCTGGCGTATGAGAGCCTCGGGCCGTGGTGGTTCGTCCCCGACGGCCTGCGGTTCGGCGTTTCGCTGCTGCTGTTTCTGTCGGTTCACGAGTTCGGGCATTACTTCGCTGCACGTTCGCACGGCGTTAATGTCTCCCTCCCGTATTACATCCCTCTACCGTTCGTGGGCATCGGCACGCTTGGCGCGGTCATCCGCATCCGGCAGCCGGTGCCCAGCCTGCGGGTGCTCTTCGATATTGGCGCAGCGGGTCCGCTGGCGGGCTTTGTGGCGGCGCTTGGGCTGCTGATTGTAGCCTTTGCGACGCTTCCCTCGCCGGAGATGGTCTTCGATCTCCCCGGTCACGAGGTGCTGAAACAGCACGTCGAACAGCACGGGACCTTCCCCGACGTTCGTCCGGATTCCGACGGAGAGATCACGCTGGTCGTGGGGCGGACGCTGCTCTACGTCATCCTGTCTCAGTTCGTGGCGGATGCCCCGCCGATGTATGAGCTCTATCACTATCCGCTGCTCTTTGCGGGATGGCTGGGGCTCTTCTTCACGGCACTGAACCTGTTGCCCGTGGGGCAGCTTGACGGCGGCCACATTCTCTACGCCCTCGTCGGCCCTAAATGGCATGGCCGGCTTGCCCGGATGTTCGTCTCGCTGCTGCTTGTTTCGGGCGCAATCGGCTTTTCCGCTGAGTCGGGGCCCATGCTCGAGTCCATCCATCCGGTCGTGGCGGAGTTGTCCTGGTTCGTGCTTGCGGGGATCTTGTACTTCTTCTACCTGCGCGTCTTCGACCGCTCGCTGCCGGCGGTGATCGGGGTACTTGTTCTGACGATGGTGCTCGCTGTTCTCAGTCAGACGGTCGTGCCGCTTCTGAATGAAATCGGCTACTCGGCGTGGTTTATCTGGACGCTGTTGATCGTCACGCTCATCAAAATTGATCACCCGCCGACGCAGGTCGAACAACCGCTGACACCTGGACGCAAGACGCTGGCAATTCTGTGCATCATCATCTTCGTGCTGTGCTTCAGTTTCCGTCCGCTCTACATCCTCTGACACCTTTCATTGCCGAGCGGAATGTGTATCTTGGCGCGACCTCCCAGGTAACCCCCATCGGATGACGCCACGGATACGACCGCCTCTTTCGTTATTTGTCTGAAAATGCAGTTCCTGCGGTCCGGCACCAGTGTCGAATGCCATCAGTCGAGCCGCGCTCGCGCCGCTCGATATGCCGGACGCTCGTGTTTGTGACCCTGCGCTCGTTCCTCGTTTCGACTTCGTCCGTTGTGAAGAAATTAGCTTTTATTGCCGTCGCGGCCGCGATACTGATCGGTTGCGACACCGCGCCCGGCCTCGTTGAACCCGTCAACCGGCTCCCAAACGTGTCTGCGCTGGAGGTCACGCCGGGGCTCGTTGATCTGGACGAAGACCCATCGTACCTCGAGGATGATTTGGTTCGGATCCCCGTGAGTATCGGGGTGGATGTTACCGCCCCCGAGGCCCGCGTCGCATCGGTACGCTTCGTTGTCCGGCTGCCGTTTCAGACCACGCAAACGATGGCAGAAGGCGAGCTGCTTCCGGCGGCAGATGGACGGCGTTACGGATTGGATTTCCAGCTTCTCTTACCGCGCGGCATGGTCGGAGACTATCCTGTCGTCGTGTATGCGGTTGATGAGCGGGGGAATATCAGCAATCGTGCGACAGCCATGCTCCGCTACCGTGCGACGGGCGAGCCGCCGGTGATCGAGGAAGTGATCGTGCCCGAACGAATTCAGCGGCCTGCGTCGGGGACGTCCCCGGTTAAGTTTGTCGCCGTCGTGTCTGATCCTGACGGTCTCGAGAACATCGACTCCGTCGAGTTCTGGAACGTGGCCAACCCCGCCTCGCGGGTCCGCATGTATGATACCGGCCAGGGCGGTGATGACGTTGCCGGAGATGGCCGCTACACCGTCACCATCAACATCTCGGCTAACGAGCCGGTCGCAACGCATCGGTTCCAGTTCGTCGCGCGCGACCTCACGGGTCAGACGAGTGATATCATTGAAAGAGAGGTCTCGGTCGAATGAGACGTGCATTCCTCATCATCATGCTGTTGATGCC
>CBFGYX010000019.1:0-12929 GCA_965653075.1 uncultured bacterium | reverse complement strand
CCGCAGCGGAGGCACGCCCGACGGACTGATCAACACGAGCCGGTCTACGTGCTGCCGGGCCGAGAGCCGATCATCCACATAAAAATTGACCGTTCGCACGAACGTCTCCTGCATCGTACCGGAAAGCGCTCGATAGTCGCTCGAGCCAAGCAGCTTCCACACGAGACTGTGCCGCAGCCAGTCGAGCCCGAACTCGCGCGCTCGGCCCGGCAACACTTCGAACGGCGCCTTGAGCACCCGTGCGGTCGTGCGTTTGATATGATACGAAGCCGTCCGCAGCGGAGGCACGCCCGACGGACTGATCAACACGAGCCGGTCTACGTGCTGCTTGAACTCAGCCGACGACGCCATGTGCAGCGCGATTCTCCCACCATTCGAGTGGCCGATGATTATGGCGCGGCCGCCTGCCTCGGCGTCGATCAGATCCGCCACGAGCCTCGCATGCTCGGGTACGCCCATCGCCTCAGGTGGAGCAGGCGAGAAGCCGTGCCCCGGCAAATCCACATTCCATACCCGCCACCGATCGGCCAGCGCGTGAGCTATCGGCCTCATGTTAGCCGCGCTACTGCCCCATCCGTGAAGCAAAACGATGGGCGGCGAGTCTGCAGGGCCCACTCGCTCGATGTGGAGATCTCTGTATGAAAGGGACGGTTCGTCCATCGACATTAGTTATACACCGAGATTCGCTCGATGTAGCAGGTATGATGACGGTAGCTCTCAAACGCGACTCGGGAAACCAAGCATCCCAGGGCACGTTCCAGATCCAACACCGTCTATCTTGCAGACGTTGCTTGCGCCGGCTTCGAGGAGGTACTATACTTCGGCGCGCCGGGCGTTAAGGACCGAGACGATTTTACGCCGGTCTTTCTTTGGTTTTCCGGTTGATTTGTCGGCGGCGCAAGCCCCGTGGGATTTTGGTTCATCCCCTTCGGCCACTGGGCATCATGGGCAACCGCCCGATTACCGCACCCCTTTTGATTCGGACTATAGCTTCCATCTACCCGTTCTTCCATGGCTGAGAAGCGTTTTCGTGGAATGTTGGAGTTGATCGGCGACAAGAAATTCGGCTTCGTTCGCGAGTTTCGGCCTGATCTTCCCAAAGGTGATAACGACTATTTCGTACCACCGCCCCTCATCAAGAAGCTCAAACTCCGCGATGGGGTCCTGATCGAGGGTACGCTTCGGCCCGGTCGTAAGGGCGCGATGCAAGTAGCTCGCGTCGATTCGGTTATGGGAGTCGACGCCGACACGTGGCAAAAGACACGTAACTTTGATTCCGGCCAGATTATCTATCCGGATGAGAAGCTCAACCTGATCACCAGGCCGGATGACATTTCGATGCGGGTGGTCGACCTCGTTGCGCCTATCGGCAAGGGGCAGCGGGCGCTCATTGTGGCACCACCACGCACGGGCAAGACGATCTTGCTCAAGCAGATTGCCGCCGCCGTTAGCGAGAATCACTCCGAGTGTGAGCTCGTCGCTCTGCTCGTGGACGAGCGGCCCGAAGAGGTAACCGATTTTAAGCGTTCCACGCGCGCCACCGTCTTCGCATCATCGAATGATCAGGAGGAAGACAACCACGTGCGCGTGTCGTCGCTGTCGCTGGAATATGCGCGGCGGCTGGTTGAACTGGGGAAGGACGTGGTCCTGCTGCTCGACTCTCTGACCCGTCTCGGCCGCACATTCAACCTCTATGTGGAAGGCAGTGGACGCACGATGTCGGGCGGACTCGACGCTCGCGCCATGCAGATTCCTCGGCGGATCTTCGGCTCCGCGCGCAATATCGAGGGCGGCGGTTCGCTCACCATCATTGCGACGGCACTCATCGAAACCGGCAGCCGGATGGATGAGGTCATTTTCGAGGAGTTTAAAGGCACCGGCAACGCGGAGATCGTGCTCGACCGCGAGATGGCCAATAAGCGCATTTTCCCGGCCATCAACATCCGCAAGAGTGGTACACGCAACGAGGAGCGGCTCCTCGGAGATCGCGTCAAACAGCATAACCAGCTCTTCCGCGCGCTGAACACGCGCCCGCCCATCGATGCGATGCAGGCCCTCATCCGCCACCTGCAGACCTCGCCGACCAACGAGCATCTGCTGAACGAGCTGGTGCCTGAGTAAGCCGCGCCCTCCGGTTGGCGTTAACTGCGC
Organism: uncultured bacterium; assembly: GCA_965653075.1. Taxonomy (GTDB): domain Bacteria; phylum Bacteroidota; class Rhodothermia; order Rhodothermales; family CAZKDQ01; genus CAZRTY01. Next base: position 10,778 of record CBFGYX010000019.1, on the reverse strand, counting down.
CGGCGTTACATAATCCACCTCATGGCGTCTTGGACGAAAAGAAAAACGAAAGACGCCGTGTCGATTCTCCCACGATTATCTCCTCATTCCGGCGAGCCGTCTCCTACGTATACGGCGCCCATCCGCGATTGGGTTGTCTCGGAGCGCCCCCGCGAAAAGCTCACGACGCACGGTCCGGCGCAATTATCGGACGCCGAGCTCATCGGCATTGTGCTCGGAAGTGGCACGCGCACGAAAGACGGCCCAATCAGCGCCGTCCAGTTAGGGCACGCCTTACTGCGGACCTATGGCAGCCTCCGCTCACTTTCCCGACGCGATCTGAAAGAGATCATGCGCGTGATGGGTGTGGGAAAGGCGAAAGGCGCACAGCTCATGGCTGCGTTCGAAATCGGGAGGCGTGTGGCGAGCGAACCGCTCGAAGACCGCGTCCAGGTGTGCTGTCCTGAAGACGCGGCACAAGTTTATGCGCCCATGCTCCGGGACCTCAAAAGAGAAGTCTTTAAAGTCGTCCTCCTCAACACCTCGAATCATATCATCGGCGACTTCAACGCCAGTGAGGGCGGTCTTGCCGCCAGCATCGTCGAACCCAGGGCCGTGTTCCAGAAGGCGATACTCGAGAACGCGGCATCCGTCATCTGCCTGCATAACCACCCGTCGGGAAATCTTGAGCCCAGCCGAGAGGATATCCGAATCACGCGCCAACTTGTCGAATGCGGCCGCTTGATGGGAATTCCCGTGCACGACCACATCATCATTGCGGGGGATGGCTTCACATCGCTATCGGAGCGCGGACTGATGGGATGATTCAGTTTGACTCCCTTCGTTGACGGTCCGTCCATGTAAAAGAAAAGCCGGCCTCATTCGAGGTCGGCTTTCTTGTTGGAAGGATATATCTCGATGTGCTAACGGATCGGCCGCGGGCTCATATAGATGCCGCTCGACTCGGAGTTGCCGTCCTCAGACCGATAACCGTCATAGTCGGATATCGTGCGGAGCCGCGCGGGCACCTGGCCGAGTTTCGACCCCACCGGCTTGCGGTCCCCCGACTCCAGCTTTCGGATGGACTTGGTCGTGATATCCCGGATGTCAGACTCGTACCGCTTCTGCGCCTCCGTCTGGAACGTATCGTAGGTCTGCGAGAAATGACCCGTTAGATTCTCTACAATGTCGCGCCGCTCGTTGTAAACGTCTTTGTAGGTCTTGAATTCATTCAGCTGATCCCAGTACGAGATACTGTTGACCTTGTAAAAATTGCTCTCGTACTCCTCGTTCTGGCGGAGAATGGAATCGATTTGCGCGAGACGGCTATCGATCTGACGGTGCGCCCGGGTCGTCTTGAAGGCATCCACATAGTGCATGGCATCCCACCTGACCGTGCCGGCGGCGATCGGTAGCAAGAGCGCGAGCGTCACAAAGCCGTAGTAGACGGCGGAGCTCTGCGTGGTCGTCGCGAAGTTACCTGCCTGAACGGTGGTAAGGCCAAGGATCGACATCTCGATACCGATCAGGAGGAACCCCCACAGCAGCCCGACCGCACGTCGCCGCGCGGTAAGTTCTTCATCCTCCGTCCCGGCCGGGATGACCGACTCAATCAGGCGCTCGGTGACGATAACACCTCCACCGGTAAGTACGAGCGCCAGGAATGCCGAGACGAGACCCGTCATGAACGAAGACAGCCCTGCGTCGAGACCTACGACCGCCATCATTGAGACGTGGTATAGAAAAAAGGCGGCGAACATCACGCCGATCAGCAGCAAATTATTGGCCCAGAGCCGCCGTCGCACGCTGAAGAACTTGCCCGCGTTCAGCAGATGCTGTTCGCTCAACTCATCGGAGCGCATCCGGAGGTTGGCCTTCTCAACCAGGAGGTTTTCATTCATCTCCCGATAGAAGGCCGATTTTTTGGTGACTTTGCGGATAAGCTGACCCATGCTCATCTCAGCAAACTTTTTAACACCGTGCTCGCTTTTCAGGTACGTACCGAAGCGTGTACCGTAGTAGAGGCGTCGAAGCATTTCTATTATCTAAACGATCGTTGATTATCGTGAGCGTGCGCGAGTTCTAATGCAGATCTCGCGCGTAGATGTCTTTTTCGAGCCGGTCGGCCACACGGCCGACTTTTTCGATCATCTCCCAGACCTCCTCGAAGTCCATCGTCGCCATAAGATGTGACGCCCTTAACGTCAGATACGTGACGACGTCATTCTCCTCGTTCCGGAAGTCCTCGATGCCGATCGCGCCCACATCCAGCTTCGCATTCATGCGCAGTAAGCGCTCGCCGTCGAGGCGTTGGGGCACTTTCCCGATGGGGCTCATGACGACGACGCGCGATACATCGCGTCCATCCGCCGACTGTTCTTTGAACAGCAGATGCACCACCTGCGAGCGCTGGTCATCCGTCATGACCTCGAACACCCAGTGGTTAGGCTCGATAACCCTCGAATTGTCTCCAAACCGAGCTTCAAGCTGGGCCGTAAGGTTCTGAAATCTCATCTGGTTGATCGGTACGTACTTGCGTGCCTCCATAGTCATCGAGGTTTCGTGAGGCTGATAAGTGCCCACAGGTCTGGTGATCGGTGATAACTCGTTTACCGGCTGCCGTTCCAGTGGAACATGATAATTACCGTGTTGGCACACGTATGTGCCGGGATGTTAGGCTCATCAACCAGGTCTTTCCTGCGCTTCTTTCCGCCTCTTTCGTTTGATTGGCGACATTTGCGATAGTAGCTTCGCCGGTTCGCTGAGCCGCACATCGATTACAGCCTGCATCCGAAGGCACCCCCGCGGCAGCCGTTCACCGGGTCCATCGTTATCGCCAATATTATGAGTAAGGTTCTGGACAGCATCGTCTCGCTGTCGAAGCGTCGCGGTTTCATCTTCCCCAGTTCGGACATTTACGGTGGCCTCGCCGCTACGTACGATTATGGGCCGCTCGGTGTTGAGCTGAAGCGGAATGTGACGTCGCACTGGTGGCGGGCGATGGTGAACCGGCACGACAATATCGAAGGCATCGATGCGGCCATCCTCATGCACCCGACTACGTGGAAGGCGTCGGGCCATGTGGATGCCTTCAACGACCCGATGATCGATGACAAGCAGTCAAAGATCCGGTACCGGGCCGACCAGCTTATCGAAGGTCACATCGTCCGGCTCCGCAGCAAAGGGAAGGAAGACGAGGCCAATCGCGTGCAGGAACGCCTCGTCGAGGCGCTCCATGCCGAAGACATGAGCAAAGCGCTCTACAACGTGATCATCGATGAGGAAATCCGCGCTCCCGACTCGGGTGCCTTCGACTGGACCGATGTCCGAGAGTTCAACCTGATGTTCTCGACACATGTCGGCGCGGTCTCATCGGGCGAAGACAACCGGATTTACCTTCGGCCCGAGACGGCGCAGGGCATCTTTGTCAACTTCAACAATGTGCTCGACTCCACGCGCCAGCAGATTCCGTTCGGTATCGCACAGATCGGGAAAGCATTCCGAAATGAGATTGTGGCGCGGCAGTTCATCTTCCGCATGCGCGAGTTCGAGCAGATGGAGATGCAGTACTTCGTGAAGCCGGGCACGCAGATGGAGCACTTCGAGGCGTGGCGGGAAAAGCGCATGCAGTGGCATCAGGACATCGGCATCCGCGCATCCAAACTGCGCTGGCATGAGCACGAGAAGCTCGCCCACTACGCCGATGCCGCCTACGACATCCAGTACGAATACCCGATGGGCTGGCAGGAAGTGGAAGGAATTCATTCACGGACTGATTACGACCTGGCCCGTCACCAGGAGTTCTCCGGTAAGAAGATGGAGTACTTCGAGCAGGAATCACGCGAGCGGTTCATCCCCTACGTCGTTGAGACGTCGGTCGGGCTCGATCGCACGATCTTGATGCTGCTCTCGGAAGCCTACACGGAGGAAGAGGTCGGCGGTGACAAGCGTACGGTCATGAAATTCCACCCGGCGATCGCGCCGATCAAGGCCGGCGTTTTCCCGCTCGTGAGAAAAGACGGGATGCCCGAGACGGCGCGGAAGATCGACAGTGATCTCCGGACCGAGTTCAACACGTTCTACGACGAGAAGGGTAGCGTTGGCAAACGCTACCGCCGGATGGACGAGGCAGGCACACCGCTTTGCTTCACCGTCGACGGACAGAGCCTCGAGGACCAGACTGTTACCGTCAGGGACCGCGACTCGATGAGTCAGGAGCGTATTTCGATGGATCGTTGCCTCGAGTATGTGAGTAACTACATCCGCAACTGGAAAAGAACCGACTGACACTCAGCCACACATGACCAAACTTATGGATCTCCTGCGAGGCCTGGCCCAGGCCGCGGCCTCGAACGACAGCAAATCGTGGCAGGATATCTATGAGGAGGTCCGCGGGATTATGCGCGCCGAGGGCGGCTTCCCGTCCTATTATTTTACGCGCGCCCTGTACCACCGCGACGTCGACGACACGGATAACTACATCGACGATAAGACCGTGCTGCGGGTTGACCAGGCGCGCCGCCGTCAGCCCGCCCGATGGCTGTTCGACGATAAGTATCATTTCGGCCGACATCTCGAGCGCAACGACATCCCCGTGCCGCGCCTGTTCGGATACAGCATCGGCGGCTATTTCTACGACGAAGAACGCCGCATTGCGATTGATACGCTCGAACGATTCCGCGTGCTGATCTTCGGCCTTGCCGGCGCCGCGCCGAATATTTTCGTGAAGGATCTTGGAGGGCGGATGGGCCAGCGCGTCTTCCGCCTGACCGCTTCTTCAATTGAGTCTCAGATCGAAGAAGCTTTCCGCGAGGCCCGTACAACGGCGCTCATCTACGAGGAGGAGCAGATCCAGCACCCGCTCGTCGCAGAAGTGTATCCGGAATCGCTCAACACGTTGCGAATCATCAATTGCATGATGCCCGACGGCGAAGTGGTCACCATCAGCGCGCTCATGCGTTTCGGGGCGGGAGGCGGTTACATCGATAACTCGAGCCAGGGCGGCGTTTTCATCGGCGTAGATCTCGAAACGGGACGATTGCGGCGCCAGGCACGCCGTTTTTTTGATAAAGGGGGAGGTCTCTTCGACGCGCATCCCGACACGGACTTCCACTTCGAGGGATTCCAAGTGCCGTTCTTTGAAGAGGCAATCGCCGTAGCGGAAAAGGCTATGCGCGCGATCCCGAGCCCGCTCATCGGGTGGGATGTCGGCATTACGGAAGATGGCCCGGTCGTCATCGAGGGCAATGCTTTCGCCGATTTGTTCGGCGCTGAGCTGGCTGAGGGAGGCTACCGAAATAATGAGCGCTTCAAGCGATTCGTGGAGAGCCTGCCTCAGCTCGAGTAGCTCGTCGCCCCGACAATCGCGCCAGTCCCCAGAGCCCGATAAGCTTGAGCTCAACGACCGCATCGAGCAGGTACACCGGTGAGATACGGTTCTTCAACACGTAAATCACGTCCACGGCACCAAGCGCGGCTGAACTCGATACCGCCAGGCGGCACGTCCGCTCGTCGGCACGACGCTCGAGACCATCCCTCAGCACCGCCCCACCCACACAGGCGATCATTGCGCCCATCGCTTTGACGAGCCACTTCTCCTTTTTGCGGCCGCTGATCGCCTCGAAACTCCTCATGTGGAAGATGGGCCACAGCCCGGTGACGACGAAGTAGCCGCCCTGGATGATGGCAACCATGTCTTTGTGGGATCTCTTTGCTCCTCTCATTATGTCGTCTCTCGCCAGGTTCTTCTCTCAAGGTGACTTGAGCAATTCGTGATTACCTGTTCGAGTTTCGTTGCGTCCTCCATCATTCCACTCCTGTTGCACGGCGCTGCATCGCCGACATAGTGAGCACGATTTTCGATGTGAACGGCGTTATGTTCAGGCAAACTCGGCCTCCAGGCAGATACCGTTCCCCCCCGGTCCGTATGAACGCGTTCAGCCAGGTCGGCGCCTCAATCATCTTCATCAGTATGTCACTCGTGCATCGCTTATTTCTCTCGGTTCTTGTTCTCGTCTTTATCGCACTGCCGGCTGCTGCACAGCCTGCGGAAGAAGAATCCGTTATCGAAATTCGCGAGTGGCTTATTACCGGCCCGGTGTCGGTACTCGTACCGGCCTTCTCCGAGAACGGCGAGGCGGATGCACCGCTACTGCTCGACTCGGGCTTTGCGGGCGAAGGCGGATGGCTGCCTGCTCCCGGTGATGAAATCCGGATCGGACAAGATCTGTTCACTTGGGAACGAGCGAAAGGCGATCTGCGAATAGGTGCAGCCGAACATGATGGCGGTCATGTAGCGTGGACCGCGGCGTACGTTGAGGTCGATCGCTGGCAGAAAGCGCAACTGGTCGTGGAGTCGCGAAGCGCGGTGCGCCTATGGCACAACGGTCATGTTGCCGCATCGAAATCCACCGTCGAGAATGGAGAGGCCAACCCGGGGTCGCTCAGGCATGAGCTCGAGCTTCTTCGAGGGAAGCACCTCCTGTTGATCAAGGTGGCACGCCCGGCCGACGGTGTCGACCTGACGCTGACCGCACGCCTTGAGCCCGTCAACCCGCAAGACGGCACCGCGATCACAGCCTCGACGAATCCGCAGCGCTATGTCAGCATGCGGGAGGTCACGGATGCGCCGACGCCGAGTAGTCCGGCATTGTCGGCCGACGGCGATCTCGTGGCGGTCCGGATTTCTGAGCGAGGGCATGACGGCCTCGAATCCCGCATCGAAATCAGACGGACAGACGGCCTCGGCCTAATTCGAACTTATGCCGGTGGTAAGGACGTCACGGGCATCCGGTGGGCGCCGGCGGGTCAGCGGTTTACGTACGTCGACCGGGACGCAGGCAAGTCGGACCTCTGGCTCGTGGACCTCGCCGCAGGGACGCAGGAGCGGCTGCTTCATAATATCGAGCGCCTCGGCAGTCACACCTGGTCGCCCGATGGAACGTTTATCGTGTATTCGGTCACGGAAGAGGCAGAGCAGAGCCAAACCGGCGTACGGCGGATGGAATACCTGGAATCGAGACGGCCGGGCTTCGGCAGTCGGAGTCACCTGTTTCGGCTCGACGTGGCATCGCGAACGTCGCATCGCCTGACCAGCGGTCCGCTTTCAACACGTCTGCTCGACATCGCACCCGATGGTCGGCGTTTGCTTGTCTCGCGCTCGCATATCGATTACGCCGAGCGGCCGTTCAGCCGGAGCGAATTCGCGCTTATCGACATGGCTTCGCTGACGGTTGACTCTCTGTTCGCCGCACCCTTCGCCGGCGGGGGCCAGTTCTCGCCGGATGGGCGGCGGTTGCTCATCACCGGCGGTCCGACGTCGTTCGGCGAGATTGGAACGAACGTGCCTGCCGGTACCGTTGCCAACGACTATGACACCCAGGCGTATCTGTACGACCTCCGATCTCGAGAGGTCGTCTCTATCACACGCGACTTCGATCCCTCAATATCAAGCGCGATATGGCGCGGCGATGCGATCTATCTCACCGTGACCGAAGCATCTTATGAACGGCTCTATCGGTACAATCTTGCGTCGGAGACGTTCGAGCGTATCGAAACGGCGGACGATATCGTGCGCAGCCTGGACGTCGCGCAAAATCGACCCATCGGTGCGTACATCGGCTCGGGCATCTCATCGCCGCCGCGCGCGTGGCTGATCGATCTTGAGAGCGGAGCGTCGCGCTTGCTTGCCGATCCGTCTGCCGAGGTGTATGCCGACGTCCGCTTCGGCGAGACCCGCAACTGGACGTTCGTCAATGAGCGGGGAATCGAGATCGACGGCCACGTTTACTATCCACCTGATTTCGATGAGAGCCGTACGTACCCCGTCGTCGTTTATTACTACGGCGGCACGACGCCCGTCACGCGCGATTATGCCGGCCGGTATCCTAAGGAGCTCTGGGCCGCAAACGGCTACCTCGTTTACGTGCTTCAGCCCAGCGGGGCCATCGGTTACGGGCAGGATTTCTCCGCCCTGCACGTCAACGACTGGGGGGAGATCGTCGCCGATGAGATCATCGACGGCGTGACTCAGTTTCTGGAGGCGCATCCGTACGCCGATGCCGAACGGGTCGGCGCCATCGGGGCTTCTTTTGGCGGGTTCATGACGATGCTGTTGCAGACGCGGACCGATCTGTTCGCCGCGGCCGTCTCACACGCCGGCATCAGCAATATCGCCAGCTACTGGGGCGAAGGCTTCTGGGGATTCCAGTACAGCGCCGTGGCTACGGCCGACTCGTATCCGTGGAACCGGCCGGATGTTTACGTCGACCGAAGTCCGCTCTTTGCCGCCGACCAGATTACGACACCGCTGCTGCTGCTTCATGGGGAGGCCGACACGAACGTGCCCGTGGGCGAGAGCCTGCAGATGTTCACGGCGCTGAGGTTGCTGGGGAGGGAGGTCGAGTACGTGGCCGTCGCCGATCAGGATCACCATATCCTCGATCACGAAAAGCGTGTGATCTGGACGAACACCATCCTGGCCTGGTTCGACCGCTGGTTGAAGGGCGAGCCGGAATGGTGGAACGACATGTTTTAATCATGGTCGACTGGGCGCGGGAAATAGCGGATCTCTTCGAGGCCGAACTGTTCGGTCTTCCGTCGACGAACGATCTCTTCAATATGTACCGCGACCGCGTTTCGAATGGTCGGGATGTGGAGGATGCACCGGTGATTCGGCGTCGCAACCTGATATCGTATCTCAGCGCCTATCCGAAGCGACCCGCGGCGCTGCTGATGATCGAGGCGCCCGGCCCCTGGGGCTGCCGTTTCTCCGGCGTGCCGATTACGAGCGAGATGCAGTTGCTCGATCCCGGTTTCCCGATCAAGGGCGAGCGTACATCGACGGGCGCGAAACCGATGACGGAGTACAGCGCAAACATCTTCTGGCGGATCCTGAGGCCGTACTTCCCGCGGTTCTTTATCTGGAATACGGTGCCGTTCCATCCGCATCACCAAGGTCGCCCGGATACGATACGCGGTCCCCGCGTCGCTGAGATCAAGCGATTCGCCTCGATGAACCATGCCGTGATCGAAGCGCTGCGACCGGAGGTCATCTACGCGGTCGGCCGTAAAGCCGAGCGGCTCCTCGTACAGGAACTCGGCCTCGAATGCGAGTACGTGCGCCATCCATCACAGGGCGGCGCCACCCTGTTCGAGGAGGCGATGCGGCGGGCTTTTTGAATTAACCTTTGGCTCACGCAAAGCCGCTAAGAAGCAAAGTGGACGAGGAGTAAGGATCGTGGAAATCGGCCTCAACTCAACACTTGTCGCCTGATGCCCCGATAGGTCTTCGAGGTTCCGCATCTCTTTGCGGCTTGGCGTCTTTGCGCGAGTATAATCCTATCGCGGCTTTGCGCGAGGCTCTTCCCTCATCCCCGCCTGCCGGCCAACATCCTGAAAAGGAATATGATGATCGCGATCACGACGACCACCATGATGACGCCCACCCAGACGCCGGCCTGAAATATATCGCCGATGAGTTCGCAGCCCGGTGTAGCGAAGGCCACAAAAATAAGAAGCAAAGCGAGGGGCCAGAATCTGTCAATGCGCATGGTGGTCGTGGAGCTTGATTGAGAAGGAATGCCCCAAACCGTCGATCATGGCGCGCGGTGCCCGCCGTTTCTGAAGCATTACGTAATCGACGGCGTTGATACGGCTTCCATCAGCAGCCTTTCTTATGTCGACCTTATTCCAGGAAGCCGCCGAACGGTACCGCAATCACAACGCTCCACTTGCTGATCGTATGCGCCCGCGCACGCTAGATGAATTCGTCGGGCAGCCGCATATTCTCGGCCGGGGCAAGCTGCTTCGTCGCGCGATCGAGGCCGACCGCGTCACGTCGCTCATCTTCTTTGGCCCACCGGGTACAGGCAAAACCACGCTTGCGCGGATCATCGCCAACACGACGCGCGCGCACTTCGCGTCGTTAAACGCGGTGCTGGCGGGTGTCAAGGATATCCGCGAGAAGATCGAAGACGCCGGGCGCCGGCTCGAACATCACCAACAGCGAACGATTCTCTTTGTGGATGAGGTGCACCGGTTCAACAAGAGTCAGCAGGATGCCCTGCTTCCTCACGTTGAGAACGGCACGGTGGTCTTCATCGGTGCGACGACCGAGAATCCGTACTTCGAGGTCAACAAAGCGCTGGTTAGCCGGTCGCGCATTTTCGAGCTTCGCAGTCTAACGGAGGAGGATCTGCGTGGGGTCGTGAAGCAGGCGCTTCAGAACAGCGACCGGGGCTACGGCAAACAGGATGTCCAGATCGACGGCGACGCGCTCGACCACCTGGTCTCAACGGCCAACGGCGATGCCCGCTCGCTACTGAACGCACTCGAACTTGCCGTCGAAACCACCGCCCCGGCTGAGGACGGTGTGATCCGGATTACGCTGGAGGTGGCGGAAGACTCCATCCAGCGGCGCGCTGTGTTGTACGACAAGGAGGGCGACGCTCACTTCGACACGATCAGCGCGTTCATCAAAAGTCTCCGCGGGTCTGACCCCGACGCTGCGTTGTACTGGATGGCGAGGATGGTGTACGCGGGCGAGGATCCGCGCTTCATCCTGCGCCGGATGATCATCTTCGCCGGTGAGGATATCGGGATGGCTGATCCGCGTGCGCTGGAGATCGTGACCTCTGCATCGCAGGCGTTCGATTACATCGGGATGCCGGAGGGACAGTTTGTGCTCGCGCAGGCCTGCCTGTATCTCGCCACGGCTCCGAAGAGCAACAGCGCCTTTGCCTACTTCGATGCGCTGCGCTTCGTCGAGAAGGAGCAGACGGACGACGTACCGAACCATC
>CBFGYX010000018.1:0-13626 GCA_965653075.1 uncultured bacterium | reverse complement strand
GATCGATCGCACACCCACCCCCGCTCCTACGAGCATATCCTCCAGTACCAACCGCCCGTCATCGTTGCGTATCGTTAACTTTGGACGCGCATGATCTGATGATCCGCCCCAGATTACGGCAGCATCAACAAAAAACGTGCCCTCCAATGAGTGTATTGGCAGAAAACTAACAGGGGAGCGGCCGACACCTCCAAGGATACCAAATCGTGACTCGACATTAATCGATCCAAAGCGAGTCCCGTTGTGAGCGTTGATGTCGTGCCCTCGAAGCGGGAGGACTGGTCGGGCGAAGACGAAGTCTGCCGCGTCCTCGATCGGGAATCCGTTGACCTCATCGAACCGGCGATTAATCCAGTTCTGCGTTCCAGACGTAAAGAAAAGCTGACTGCCGCCACCGAATGAGGAACCCGCCGACAACCGGACCGCGAGCGAGTTCTGATCATCGCCCATCGGCTGATAGAACCGCATGTCGCCCAGGACGGTCACGAATCCACCACCACTACCGCCCAAGTGAGCCGGACTGGCGGAGATGCCGAAGGCCATTCGATTGCCGTCAACCGGATGCGTAAAACCCGGTCGCGAATAATCGAGCGTGTACGTGAGTGACGGATACAAGACGGCACGCTTTGCCGCCGCGAGGGAAGCGTTGCCGATATCAGACTGGCTGACGCCAAGAACGTGAACCTCGAAATCGACTCGTCTGAACTTGTCAAGCGGGTATCGCGCCGCGACGCTGGCTCCGTACTGCCTGTAGCGATAATAGGTCAGCCGATCATAATCGGGCAGCAGTCTGGACACGTGGTAGCTCGAAATCGACCAGTCAGTGCGTCGCGGGAGATATGAGTACGAAATAATGTAGTCGGAATTCCTTAGATCGATCAGAAGGTTCGTGCTGACAAAAATCTGATGATTGCCGAGCAGGTCGCTGAAGAGCATCTGGGTAACTCCCTGCACACCATAGAGCACATCGTAGCCGGCGGTGCCATAAATGATGTCCGGCGAGAAACGCAATTTATACTTGCGCACGGCGTAGTTACCGTCTTCATCGACATCCAAAGCGCTGTTGAAGTGAGATGGGATTGGCTCGTCATCGCCGCGTTCGCGAAGGGCGTCCTCCATCGCCTCATCAAAAACCGCCGTCGAAAAGTCCACCGTTACGCGGCCATAGCGCAGGCTGTCCGACGCCACGTCGAGCCCACCTTGCTCGTCGTGGAATCGATTGAGCGAATCCAGCCGGTCGGCAAACTCCTGTCGGTCTAGCTGCTCGAGGTAGTCATCGAGGTCGGCAGTATCGACAAGATGGGCGCGCCTGCCGGAGAATGAGCTGCCACTTAATGCGTCGCGCAGGAACGGATTTGTGCGTCGTACGACGGTCGACGCCACCGTAGTTGCGGGTGCTGAAGTGGAATCGTTGCCGATCCGCTGCGCCCAGACATTTGGCCGAAGCGCCTCATCCTCCACCCTCCGGTCAAATGGCGTGGGGATCAGATAGATTGAAGGCGTCGCTCCCAGAAGGGTGACCAGGGCAGCTCGCTCGCCGTCGGACGAGACATCGTATTGAAATACCCCTCGAACATCGTTCGTGATGGGACGCTCTTCGCGGGTGGCGAGATTCAGTACGAATAGATTGTAGACACCGTTTCTGTCTGACACGAACATCAACTGATCGGATCGCTCTCCGAAACGAGCACTTCGATTATCCCACCAGTCACCATCGGTGAGTTTTTCGATCGGCAATGATCCATCCCCCCGACTCAGATCCGCCAGAAAAATGTCATAACCTCTGGATGTGCGGCTGCGCGCAAGATCAGACGCCGTCGCCGCCCCGGCTGCGCCCCCGCGATCCGAATGAAACACGAGCCGGCGCCCGTCCGGGCTCCACGCGGGCTCATGGTCGGAGTAAGCGTCGTCGGTCACGTTGCTCGTCTCGCCGGACACGATATCGAGCAAGTAGATGTTAGAGTAGCCTCCTTTCGAACCGGAGAAGGCGATGAGGCGACCACGTGGATTCCAGGCCACGCTGTAAACCTGATCGATGTCCGGGAGGTAATGGTGTCGTATAGCGCCCGTTGCAACATCCACGAGCGCGATGGCTTCATTCGGACCGCTTTTCACCGCAACCGCGAGTTGCTCGCCATCCGGACTCCAGCTCATGCCGGGTGTCGAAATCCGGAGCGCTTCGAACTCGGTGTTATCCTGACCGGAAATCAATCGCCGGACGACGCGGCCATCTTCTACGCGAGCCAGATACACATCGAAGAAGGCACCTCGTGCGGCGATGAACGCCAGCAGATCGCCCCGAGGTGATAGCGCAGGGCCGGCGCTATAGCTACGTCTGCGGCCCGATTCTATCGCCTGTGCATTGAGAGCGATGTTATCGCGTGCCGCCAATTCGGGGAAGTGGATCTCTCGTAGCGATTGACGCCAGCGTTCCGAAAGGCGATCCAGGGTGAGCCCCGTGGCATGCTCAAATCCCGCCTCGACGGATCCAGTCGTCTTCGTGTGGTGCAGAATCTCGGCAATCTTCTGCCGACCATACTGTGAGGCGATGTAATCCCAGACACTGTGTCCGCCACGATATGCGAGATATCCCGACAGATCAGGAATGGAGGGGAGCGCATCGTCGAGCAGGGCGCTCCTCACATACATATCCGAATTCGAATCCCAGCCGATCGCCGCATATTCCGCAAGCCCCTCGTTGAACCAGTCCGGCAGGCGAATTCGGATGTTGTTCCGAAAGATCGACTGCAGTGCCCCTCCATAAAACAGGTCGTTCAGTACGGCATGCACCAGCTCGTGATGGAGCACCCTGCGGTAGTCGCGATAATCGCCCAGAAATGGGATTGCGATGCGATTCTTGAAAAGCTCCGTTACGCCACCGATGCCCTCGGCGTAAACAGGCAGGTCGACCGCATTCGTGACGGCAAACTCATTATGGCTGTTATACACCAGGATGGGAATCCGCTCGCTGATGCGATGGCGGAAAAGCAGTTCGATCTCCCGGTACGCGTCTTCAGCCGCATGAGCCGTAAACTGCGCGAGGTCCTCGGCCTCTTCGAAGAAGTAAATATCAAAGTGGCGGGTGGACAGGTAGTACCACTCTCCCGCCTCGTACTGGACTTTGTTCTTGCCGAAATGAAAGTACTGGGCAGTGGCCTGACCGCTCGATACGGCAGTTACAACAGTAGCGAGCGCAAGGCCGAGGCGGAGGGTACTGCCGATGCGCTTCATGATCGGCTCCTGTGACGAGGAATTGCGAGCGGTGCGTTCACGAACAAAGGGGCCGCCCGCAGCTCGAAGCGGCTACGGGCGGACTCATTTGTTCAGTAAGCATAACGAGCGGGGGCGCTCACCCGCGGTTAAGCGCTTCTTTCAGAATTGCCTGCTGCTCGCGTTCGTGGATGTTCGAGGATCCCGTGGCCGTGCTGGCGCTGGCGATGCGGCCTGCGTACTTGACGCGCGTCGAGCAGTCGCCATGGAGTGCTTCAAGCATTTCATCGAGCTGATACCGCGCGAACTGCCATGCGCCCATGTTAGCCGGCTCTTCCTGCACCCAGACGACATCCTTCACGTTCTTGTAGCGCTTTAGCTCTTTTGCAAGCTCATCCTCGGGCCACGGATAGAACTGCTCGAGACGCGTGATCGCAATCTTCTCGCGTTCATCATCGGTCATCGTGGCGAGCAGGTCGTAGTAAACCTTGCCGCTGCAAATGAGAAGACGCTCGGCCTTCTTCGGATCGGCCTCGGCCGGATATACCGGATAAAACTGCCCGTCGGTGAGCTCCTCCGGCGTAGATACGACAAGCGGATGCCTCAACAGACTTTTCGGCGCCATGACTACGAGCGGCTTCTTGACCTCTCGCTTGACCTGTCTGCGCAACGCGTGGAACAGGTTCGCCGGTGTCGTGAACGAGGCGACGATCATATTATCCTCCGCACAGAGCTGGAGGAACCGTTCAAGGCGCGCCGACGAGTGCTCAGGGCCTTGCCCCTCGTAACCGTGCGGGAGTAACAGGACGAGGCTGCTCGTCTGCCCCCATTTCTCTTCTGCGGCCGACAGAAACTGGTCGTAAATAATCTGCGCACCGTTGGCGAAGTCGCCAAACTGGGCCTCCCAGATCACGAGTGCAGAGGGATCGCCCACCGTATAGCCATACTCGAATCCACAGGCAGCATATTCAGAAAGCAAGCTGTCGTAAACGAGCAGCCGCGACTGCTCCTCACGGATATGGTTCAGGGGGATGTACTCTTCGCCCGTCTCCTGGTCATACAGTACCGAGTGGCGGTGGCTGAACGTGCCTCGCCGCGAGTCTTGTCCGCTAAGTCTGACGGTCGCGCCCTCCTGGAGTAGCGTGCCGATGGCCAGCGCTTCTGCGAACGCCCAGTCGATGCGCTTGTCCTCCTTGAACAGCTTCTCACGCCGCTGGAACTGGCGCGCGAGCTTGCGATGCACGTTGAACTCGGCGGGCAGGTTCGTGAGGGCCTTCACCACGGCAATCAGGTCTTCTTCCTTCGCCCGCGTGTCTACCTTCGCCGGCTGGGGCGTCTTGCGTCGGCGTTTCTTAAGGAGTTCAAAGCCCTCCTCGACTTCGACCTGATCGAGCTCACGTGTCCGGTCGAACGCCTCCTGCAATCGTGCTCGGTAGTCGTCGAGAATCGCCTCGGCTTCCTCAGGCTCCATTTCCCCGCGGCCCAGCAGAGACTCTGTGTAAAGCTTCCGCGGTGACCGCTGTGCTTCGATTCTCTTATAAAGCAGCGGCTGCGTGTAGGTGGGCTCGTCGCCTTCGTTGTGGCCGTGTACTCGGTAGCACACCATATCGATGACGACGTCTTTATTGAATACCTGTCGGTAGTCAAGTGCCAGGCGGGCCACGCGGACCACGGCTTCGGGGTCGTCTCCGTTGACGTGGAAGATCGGCGCCTGAATCATCCGGGCGATGTCCGTCGCATATCTCGAGCTGCGTGCATCCGACGGGGCCGTCGTAAAGCCGATCTGGTTGTTGATGACGATGTGGATGGTACCACCCGTCTGATAGCCGCGCAGTTTGCTGAAGTTGAGTGTTTCTGCGACGACGCCCTGGCCGGCAAACGCTGCATCCCCATGAATGAGAATGGGAATGACGGCATCGAGATAGTCGCCCGAGGGCGTCTCGAGGTCGTGCCGTGCACGCATTGTCTCCTGCCGTGCCCGCACCATCCCCTCCACCACGGGATTCACCGCTTCGAGGTGACTCGGGTTTGACGCCAGCCACAATCTGACCTCACGGCCGGTCGGCGACTCATGGGTTCCGCGCGCACCGAGGTGGTATTTGACATCCCCCGAACCTTGCGTCGTCTCCGGGTCAATGCTGCCCTCGAACTCCGAGAAGATGACCTCGTACGGCTTATTGAGGATGTTGGCCAGCACGTTCAGCCGCCCGCGGTGTGCCATCCCGATAACCACTTCCTCAACTTCCTGCTCGGCCGCATCCGACATGATCTTATCGAGCATCGGGATGACGGACTCCGCCCCTTCAAGGGAGAAACGCTTGTGGCCGATGTACTTCGTGTGCAGAAAGCGTTCGAAGGCCTCGGCAGCGTTCAGTTTCTTGAGGATGCGCACTTTGGTCGCGTGCGAGAGCGGCTCTTCGCAGCGCACCGGCTCGATCCGTTCCTGAAGCCAGTTACGCTCCTGCGGACTCGAGATGTGCATATACTCGATGCCGATCTTCCGCGTGTACGTATCGCGGAGTATCGACAGGATCTCACGCAGCGGTAGGATGTCCTTTCCGCCCAGTCCGCCGGTAATAAACTTGCGGTCGAGATCCCAGATGCTGAGCCCGTACTCGTTTGGATCGAGTTCAGGATGGTAGGTCCAATCGTAGCCGAGCGGGTTTACATCGGCCTGCAGGTGGCCTCGCACGCGGTAGGCGCGGATAAGCTGAAGCACGGCCGCGCGTTTGCGCGTCATCTCCATCTCATCGTCGACCGAGGAGCCTAACTGGGGAGTTGAATCAGGAATGATCCGGTACGGCTGGTACGGAACGCCCAGGTCGGCGAAGAGCTTGCGGTAGAAGTCGTGCTCGCCGAGCAGAAGTTCGCCGATGTGCTGAAGAAACGCACCACTCTCGGCCCCCTGGATGACACGGTGATCGTAGGTCGAGGTGATGGTCATCACCTGCGAGATGCCGGTTTTGCTGACGACCTCCGGAGAGAAGGCGTGATATTCCTGCGGATAACCGATGGAACCGGCTCCAACGATCACACCCTGGCCGGGCATCAAGCGGGCCACGCTCATCGTCGTGCCGATCATGCCGGGGTTCGTCAGCGTCGCGGTCGTCCCCTCAAAATCCGAAACCTCGAGCTGGTTATTGCGGGCCCTTTTGATGATGTCGCCGTAAATCCCGAGGAACTGGGCAAACGTCATCTCTTCTGCCGCCTTGATGTTCGGGACGAGCAGTGAGCGCCGGCCGCGCCGTTCGACGTCGATGGCAAGGCCGAGGTTGACGTGATTGGGGATGATGTGCTCGTACGTCCCGTTGTCGTGCCGGAACGTGGTGTTCATGTTGGGGAATGCCTTGAGCCCCTGCACGACGGCCCACGCGATAAGGTGCGTAAATGACACCTTCTCCCCGCCCGCGTAACGCTGATAATCGTTGATCAAGGCCCGGTTTTCGGCCATCAGCTTAACCGGAACCGTGCGGAGAGAGGTCGCCGTGGGCACACCCAGGCTGGCTTCCATGTTCTCCACGATACGGGCAGCCGGTCCGCGGATAGCCTTTGTCTCGACGCCGTCAGCCGGGGTAGGCGCGGATGCCGGTGCGATAGGCTCCGGTGTAGCTCCATCCCCCCTCACCTTGACATCGTTGCGCGATTCCGTAGGTACAGGCCGTGCCTCGGCCGCTGCAATGAACGACTCGCTTGGGCGATAGTCGGCGAAGAACTCGCGCCAGCTTTCGCTCACGCTTTCGGGTTCTTCGAGATACTGTCGGTAAAGCTCTTCTACGTAACCGGTATTGAATCCGAGCGCACTCACGGGATACTCTCTCTCGCAATTTTAGGTTTACTGCCGAATACGCTATGTAATCGGTGATGATTCCTCAGCACTAATGTGCCGCATTTACATGTGTGAAGTCAGAGCCATTCGTTCGTTCGATACCACCGGATGGTCTCTTCAATTCCTTCCTCCAGGCCGACTTGCTGCGCGTAACCGAAGTCCCGGCGAGCGCGCGCAGACGAGCAGATTTTGCAAGCATCCCGGATCTCACGTGCCTTCTCTCTATTGAGGGGAGGGTACGTGCCGGTCAGCCGGCCAAACATCTCGACAACGGCCCCAACCGGTGCGATCAGCGCGTCGGGCACGGTGATCGTCAGCGCGCGTTTACCGAGCGCTTTGCCGGCGGCGTTTTTTATCTCGTTCCAGGTATACGCTCGGTCACTGCCGATAAAATACGTGCGCCCGGTGGTGCGGTCGCTTTCAGCGGCATCGACCATTCCGCGCACCAGATCTCGCGCATGAACCAGCGTCAATGCGGGTTCATTGCCACTGCCCACAACCGGCGCGATACCTCGCGACAATGTCTTGAAGAACTCGAAAATGTCGGCCTCACGTGGCCCATACACCGCGGGTGGCCTGACCACCACGATAGGCAGAGCCCCCGGGGCCTCCTGATATCGGGCTATCGCGCGCTCCATCAGTTCTTTGCTGCGACCGTAATCGCTCACCGGACGCAGGGGTACCGTCTCCGTGGCAACAGCCGTATCACACTCACCGACTACGGCAAGGCTGCTCGTCATCAGCACCTTTTTAATGTCCGGACTCTCTTCCTCGATCAGTTTGAGGAGGAGCATTGAATCATCGATGTTGGCTTTTTCAAACGTCTGCCAGTCGCGGGCGCGTGTGACGCCGCCGACGTGGTAGACGTAATCGACGCCGCGGAGGGCGCTGCGAAGCTCAGGTGTGTCGGCCAGTTGTCCCCGCACGTGTACGACGTCGAGGCCCTCCAGCCAGCGCGGTTTGCTCCGTACGAGTGCGCGCACCTCGGCATAGCCGCGCCGATGCAGTTCTTCCACCAGATGCGAGCCGATGAAACCGGTTCCACCCGTGACAAAAGCTATCTTGCCGGAGCAGGCTGCCTCCGGCCGGGCTGTTGCAGATACATCCAACGTCTATCGGTGTGATGTTAGATGGAATAAGGAAGTATCGGACATCAAGCGTGGGTCCTTACAGGCGTCAACAAAGTCCATCGTCTTTTCGTCCCCCGCCAAACGCCCGAAGCTCACCATCTGTCACGCGTCTGAGCGAAGCCGCAGCCCGATGACGTTCTCGATGTGATGCGTATGCGGAAAGAGATCAACCGGCTGAACCGCTTCGATATCGTACAGCTCGATGAGGTCTTTCAGATCACGCGCCTGCGTGAGCGGATTGCAGCTCACGTAGACGAGTCTCTCCGGCCGCAGCGCCGCAATCCGCTGCACGACTTTCGGATGCATCCCTGCCCGCGGCGGGTCGACAATCAGCACATCCGGCCGGCCGTGCCTGGCAACGAATTGCTCGTTGAACAAGGCGAGCATGTCTCCTCGGACAAATGTGCAGTTATCGACGCCATTGGCTTTCGCGTTGACCTCTGCATTGCGAACGGCCTCCTCCACGAGCTCAATCCCTACCACACTCCGCACGTACGGCGCGACGAAAAGCGAGATCGTACCTGCGCCGCAATATAGATCGTACACCAGATCGTCGGGCTTGAAGGAGGCAAAATCCCGGGCAACTTCGTAGAGCCGCTCGGCCTGGCTTGTGTTGGTCTGAAAGAAGGCGTTGGAGGCGATTTCGTAGGTCCGCTCGCCAATTTGATCGTGAATCACGCCACTGCCGTAGATGACGTGGGCCTGCTCTCCAAATGCCGTTTGCGCGACCGTACTGTTGATTGTGTTTACCAATGTGACGACTTCCGGGAACGACTCCTTGAGGAACCCTGCGACGGTTTCCATCCTCTCCTCGTCGTAGTACGCGGTGACGAGGTTGACCATCCACTCGCCGGTTCGCTCCCCGATGCGAATCACGAGGTGACGCAGGAAGCCGACGTGGGCACGGATGTCCCACGGCTTCCAGTCGTTCTGCTTCGCCAGGTCACGGAAGGCGTTGACGAGCTCGGCACTACGGGGCGACTGGAGGTGGCACTCCGTGAGATCCAGCACCTTATAAAAACTGCCGGGCACGTGGAGGCCGAGTGCAAAGTCGGTATCGAACTCCTGCCCGGTCTCAATCTCGGTGGGTGTGAGCCATCGTTCGGCGCTGAACGAGAACTCCATCTTGTTGCGATAGAAGTACTGGTTCTCCGCTCCGATGGTGGGTCGGACGTCGACGTCCGTAACCCCCGCCTGATGCTCGAGTGCTTCACGCACGCTCTCGCGCTTGGCGTCGAGCTGTGCTTCGTACTGAACATGCTGCCATTTACATCCGCCGCATGTGCCGAAATAGAAGCACCGAGGCGTGGTCCGAAGATCACTCGGCTCGAGCAGCTCTTCGATGCGGGCTTCGGCATAGCGTTTCCTCTTGCGGATGACACGCGCCCGAACCCGGTCTCCGGGAACGCCGCCGGGAATAAAGACGACCTGCCCATCTATACGAGCGAGCGATTTACCGCGGTCGGCGAATTTCTCGACCTCGAACTCGAGGAGCTCGCCCTTCTTAACCTTCTTTACTTCAGCCATGGTAGGTAGGCACACGATCGTCGGAAATCGCATTCTCGGCTGATGCTGCCTTTTCCATCACACGCGCCACGTTCACGCGCCCGTGAAGACGTTCGAACTCGCCGATGAGGGCGGCCTGACGCGTTGAGAGGTAACGGGTAAACATCTGCAGAATCTCGGAGCCGCTGCGTGGGTGCCGTTTGATCAGGGAATTGAAATCGGGGCGAAAGAGCCCGAGCAAGCGCGTTTCTTCGACAGCCTGCGCGGTCTCCATCCGCCGGAAGCCAGCAAGTACCGAGAGCTCCCCAATGAGTTCGCCGGGCCCCGCTCGCCTGATCTCGGTTGCGGTGCCGTCGGTGTCCTCGATCAGCAAGGCGATGCGACCGGAGGCCACGATGTAGAGCCCGAGCCCGGGGTCGTTATCGTAGTAGATGTACTCGTGCGGACGGTAGTCTCGGATGTGCACGAAGTCGGCGAGCGTCTCGAGCGTTCTTGAGGACATGTCGGCAAAAACCGGCGTCTGCCGCAGCGACTCGACGATTTCGCGAGCCCGCTGGTCTTCTTCACGTCGGAACGTCCGGCCGAAGAAACGGCTGAGCCGGGATGGACGGGGCTTTGTGGACTTCATCAGGCCATAGTGGTGTCGTCAGAAACTGTGACCGATGCCGAAATGGATGACAGGCGAGCGCATGCCATCCGGCAGCAGTCCGGTCGTCGCCGGGTCGTGAACTTTGTACGCGGCGTCGAGACGAATGATCAGGTAATCCCACACCAGCCTGAGCCCGATTCCGGCGCCGACGCCGATTTCCCCGGCAAAATCCGGCACCCGAAAACGTCCGTCTTCGTCGTGCGCCGTGACGGCGAACCCCGGGTTGCGCGGGCCGAACCAGACGTTTCCGGCATCTACGAACGTAGCGGCTACCCAGTCGGCGGCGAGCAAATTGCGGATCAGGCGCTGGCGTAGCTCCACACTGGCTTCCAACTTGATGTCTCCGCCGAGGATGTTGGTCAGTTCCTCACCCGTATCGGTGCCGAAGCTTGCCGCACCCGGACCCAGAAGCCGGAGTCCCCATCCGCGTACGCTCGATCCTCCGCCGGCATAAAAGCGCCGGTCAAACGGCACCACGCGCGAGTCGCCGATCGGATGCGCAAATCCGAAGACTACTTTACCGGCCATCACCGCACCTCGGCCGATCGGCCGGTAGCGCCGTCCATCCAGCATGAACCGCATATAGCGTCGGTACATGAGCCGACTCTCGCGATCCCCTCCAAAAAATGGAAGGCCTGGGAGGTTACCTTCGACCTCCCCAGGGCTAAACACAAAGCGATCAAGTGCATAGGGCAGGTTGCCTCCCGTCTCGATGGCGGCTTCGAAAAGATAGCCTTGCTCACGTGTCAGCGGATTTACGCGGGCGGCGCGAAGGGTGTAGCGGAGGGCGTTGTTGATCTGCGGCTGTGTGTAGTCCTCCAGGATCTGCGCCCGCTGGACGGGATCGAGGACGGGCCTGCCGCTTCCGCCGGGGTTGCTGACCACGCGGTCGAGGAACAGCTCGCGAAAGCCCGTCAGCGTATCGGGATTACTGATGCTTAGATCAATGAGATCGAGCCACGACGTAAGCGTCGCCGTATGTTGTCCCTCGAGGCGGAACAGCGCAGCGCCGCGACCACGGATGACGAGATTGAGATTGTCTCGCCGTGCCGTGAGAAGATTAAGCGACAGACGGGTGCGCGCGTCGTACAAATCGAGGACACGGTCGAGTCCGCCGAACGGACTTACGAGATAAGGCAGGATGAGAGATGCCGATACCTCGGTCTGGGCCGACGTAAAGAGCCGGGACTCGACGTCGGCCGCGATCGATCCGCCCACACTGGTACGAAACGTCTCGCCGCCGCCGAACAAGTTGAGGTTCTCGTAGGTCGCCCCGATGCCCGCTCCGATCTCATTCTCGGATCCTAACACGCCACTCCGCTGCAGCATAAACGTCTCGAACCGGATCTGATGCCGAGGACGCGTCCGCAGCTCGATACGATGAGGGAGCAGCGGCGCACCGTCATCTCCGCGCCGCGCGGTCGAGAACTGCGGTAGGATGTCGGTGAAGTTAAAGACACCAGATGCTTCGAGCCTTCGGCGCGTGCCGATCAGGCGCGACTGGTCATACCAGTCTCCGGGCTCGAACTGCAGGCTGTTATATAGCAGCCGCGGTCTCAGCCACGAATCATTCGTGATGGCAACGCTCGCCTGCCGACCGCTCTCGTAGACGAGTGTATCTCGCCGTTCGACCGCCTCTTCCTCTCCTCCGATCACACTGTAATGGATATCCCCGAATCGATATCGTGGCCCCGGCGACAGCTCGAACGAGACGTCGAACGAATCGGGCAGCGTGGCAAAAACAACCGCGGTAATCGAATCACGGGCGACGGCAGCGTAGCCATTGTCGCGCAGAAATGTCAGGATACGCCGACGCTCATCGAGGAGCATCGGCTCGGAGAACCGGCGATCAGCGGCGACAAACGACGTGCTGTCGGCCCATCGCGCCTGGCGCGACGTCAACAACGACCCTCGCGCGAGTTCATGCAGCGTCGAGGAGTCGAGTCCGTCGTCAGCATCGAAGCGTACCCGGCGGATGTACGTCGGCGGGCCGGGTTCGACTCGGAAGGTGACCCGTACGCTTTCACGGCTTAGCGTATCGATATCCGCGTAGACCTCGGCATCTCGGAACCCCTCCTGGTGATAGAGGAACTGGAGACGCTCGACGTCGGCGTTGACCACCGTCGTGTCGAGATACGCGGGAGGCTCGCCGGTCGCGATGAGTGCACGGGAAACGGCACCACCCAGCGTACCGGCATCGCCCAGCCGGTGCATCCACAACCACCAGTTGAAGCCGGGGATGCCCAGCAAGCGCCGGTTCGAGCGCGTCCGGACGCGCGCCATGAGCTGTTCGTGCGAGAACAGGTGTGCGCCATCGAACGAGACGCGGCTTACCCGAGGCGGCTCGTCTTCGACGGCGTCACCATGAGAGCCGGCCGACTGTGCGGCGGCCGAGGGCGCAAGGCCCGCACAGATCACAAAAAAACCGACGATCCACCAGGCTCTTCGCAACCGCAAGGCTTCAACACCTGGATAAATCGTCGGTACCGGAATGCCATTACGTGCGGGCTGTCCCACACGCTCCCGCCGGTTATTCTTCTTCGTAGTAGAAGTCGTCGTCGGCCGTGGGGAAGTCTGGCCAGAGCTCTTCGATGCTCTCGTACGGCTCGCCATCATCTTCCGTCGCCTCCAGATTCTCGACGACTTCGAGAGGGGCACCCGTCCGCTCAGCGTAATCGATGAGCTCATCCTTAGTGGCGGGCCAGGGCGCGTCCTCGAGATACGAGGCGAGTTCGAGTGTCCAGTACATACCGCTATAACGCTTGGCTACTTATCGTCGGAGGTCCCGATATTCAAGGTCGTCCGACTATACCTTCAGGAGTTTAGAAATGCAAGCAGCCTGATGGGCGGCCCTGTTAGGATTCGGTGAGGGCCGCCACGAGCGTGTTACGAACGTCAGTCCAGCGAGGCCGATTCGCGCTGTGATTCCTCCAGCAACTCCCGGTACGCAGTCGGTGTCATGCTGGGGGCGAAAAAGTAGACGGGGTTAAGCGTGCGGCCATCCGTGTCCCGCACTTCGTAGTGCAGGTGCGGCCCGGTCGACCGGCCGGTGTTGCCGCTAAGACCAATCTTCTGCCCGCGCTCGACCGTCGCTCCGGCCCGAATCCCCGACCCGATTTCACTAAGGTGGGCATAGAGCGTCGTGTATCCTGTTGAGGGATGCTCGATTTCTATGTAGTTACCGTAGCCCGCGTTTCGGCCCGCGTCCTTCACGATGCCGTTGCCCGTCGCATAAACCGGACTTCCAATCGGCATCACGATGTCGATGCCGTGGTGCATCCGCCGTACCCTGAGTATCGGGTGAT